>CALMJN010000278.1 GCA_937864385.1 uncultured Methanosarcinales archaeon
CCTTCTCCTGAGCCGCGTACCTCCTGAACTTGTCCAAAATCTCCTGCCACATGCCGGATCATACAATAACCGCCTTCAAAGTACAAAAGGGCTTGCTTTGCTCCCTTGCCGCCCAATATCGGGCCTTGAAAAATTGGGCTATAAAAAGGAGAGGCCTGATCTCCCAAGCGCTTAGGAGAACATCTCTTTGGGAGCCTGAGGGTAATGCTTTCTCGCTCCAGATACGGCATCCTCCAGATGCCTCTGGCTGATGGCAGCATCATCCATGATGGCATGGTGCAGGGCAGCCTTGAGCACCTTCTCCACCAGATCCCTTCCCGAGAAGCCTTCGGTGCGGCGGGCGATCTCTTTGAGGTCTACGCCCACCATGGGCACCGGAATGCTGGCGGCATTCTTCTCCAGCAATATCAGGCGCTCGGCGGCATCGGGCAGCTTGAACTCAATCTCCTCCTCAAAGCGGGAGCGAACCGAGGCGTCCAGGACCTCGATCTGATTGGTGGCGGCGATGGTGCAGACCCCCTTGCGATGGGATATGCCGTCCATCTCTGTGAGCAGGGAGTTGACTATCTCCGAGACATCGCCCCGCAGATCCTGATACCGCCGGTCCAGGGCAATGGCATCCAGCTCGTCGATGAAGATAATGCAGGGAGCCATCTGCTCTGCCTTTTCATAGAGGCTATGAATCTGCCGGGAGCCCTCACCTACGAACTCTCCGATCAGGCTGGTGGACTTGACCGCCAGCATGGGGACGCCCGTCTCTACAGAGAGGGCTTTGGCCACCATGGTCTTTCCCGTGCCCGATAAGCCGTAGAAGAGTATGTTTTTGGGTGCCCACCGTCCAAAGCTCTCCGGATCGGCAAGGAACTTTTGCACTATCTTTACCTTGAGTTTGGCCGTCTCCTGACCCACAATATCCTCAAATCGAACATCGTAAGAGACGATATTCCTCTGCTTTTCCTTCTGCTCTACCTTGACCGTGGTCTGAGCACCCATGACCGAGGAGCGGGGATGGACCCTCACCACCTGGAAGGCATAATCGGGATAGAGACGGCTGTCAAATAAGTAGCAGCCTGAATAGAGCTTCTCTCCGTACCACTGCTCCTGAGCATAACGCTGGAACAGCCTGGAATCGGCGACCACAGGGTGCTCCTGAAATGCGCTCTTCAAGGGATACCCTGCCGGGCGGAGGAGCACAAACCTCGCCCCTATGGCCTTTATCTTCTCCAGCTTGCCCCCCTGGGCCTTGCTCTGGCTTTTCTGGATGGATCGCACAAAACAGATCTCGGCAATTGATAGTTAAATCTATTGGCTCCATCGCCTCTGCCCGGGGCTGCCACAGAGTATCCGACAGTAATTAATATCACCTCTTCCAAGCATTAGGCATAGAATATGGAGTAGGAGGATCTTAATGGCAGGTGGAAATGGTCTGGCTATTGGTTTGATGATCATAGGATTCGTAGTATTGTTCTTGGTGCCCATCGTCTTCTTGACCAGCTTGTTTTAGGTCCGGATAGATAGAGAAAGCATATCCCTTTTAGTTTTTTGCGTCACCATTAGCCTTAATGCTGCTGTCTTTGCTTTGATATCTTGCCGGCCTGGCGCCCTATTCTGTATCCGAATCCTGCCTATGGTAGCGGCCTGCATCTGCAGCGGGGGCAAAACTTAATGCCTCGGGATCCTCTCATACGATCTCGGAGGTATCAGGAGAATGGGAATAAAGTGTTTGATATTAGCCCTGGCAATCGCAGCATGCTTTTGCCTGACCGCCATGGGCCAGGGACCCAAAAATGTGATCATAGAGCCTGAGTTTTCGGGAGACTATCTCTCCGGCAGCCAGATCAGGGAGGAGGTGGGATGGGGTCAGTATGACAATCCCAACGAATCCAGCCTTTCCTTCAGAAATGAGAGCCTGTTTATAATCAGAAAGGACACCGGCATGAGCCCCAATGTTCCCGATAGGGGTGTCAGATCTCCTGCTGTGGTGGGAAGAGCGGGCGTGGCTATGGCAGCAGGAAGCTGGACTCTGACCCTCAACGACCTGGATAAGAGATATCTCAAGCTCGACCTTTATCAGAGCGGCGATGCCGTCTTCGGCTCAGGAGAGCTGGCAGAAGGGGCTATCGTCACTCCTGTGACTGCAGGTGGCAGCGTTCTGGGCAATCAGCTGGCGCTCTTCGTCATCCCCGCCGGAAGCCAGAATATGTACCGCCTCAGCCTGACCATCCAGGCCGGGTCCATGAACGGCGACTATATCTTTACCGCGCCAGGTGTTAATCAGCCCGGAGTGGCTTTCGGCAGCATGATTCCGCCCCAGAGCGCTCCGGTGGCGCAGCAGACTGCCCCGGCGATTCAGGCTTCACAGGCGGTGCAGACTCAGCCTGCGGCCATGCCGGGGGCATTTCCGGTTTCTTAAATAGCAGCAAGAGGGAAAAAGAAAGACCGGTATAAGACCGGCATGTTTGATCCCGAAGAGATCTTCGGGATTGCATTTTTTCCGGCATAGCATTATTAACCATCCTGCTCATGGCTGAGGATGAGAGAAGGTGGAAAAATGGCAAGCAAAGCGATTCTCACAGCAGTATTATTGCTATTCCTATCTGGAGTCGCCTCCTCGCAGGGATATATGGGCACCGTCAGCACCGGCACAGGTATACTGGATCCCATAACCGTGGGCAAGAGCACTATATCTCCTGCCAGCGTGGGAGCGATCTCCATGCAGGAAAACCTCAGCGGGTCCTGGACCCTGGATCTCAGGGGAAGAGAGAGCAGGCACTTCGATTTGCAGGTTGTCCAGAAGGGCGATCTGATAGCCGGCTCCGGCCAGATGTCATCAGGGCAGGAGAGCCATGCGGTAGCCGTGGCTGGCTATATGTCCGGGAACAGTCCCACTATCTTCATAAGCGGGATTGATAGAGTCCAGACATTCCGGGTCAGGCTCTCTCATTCCGGCAGCTCTCTTTCCGGGGAATTCGATTTCATCTCCCAGGATGCGGCAGCGGAGTCGGGAACTGCAACCGGCCAGATGGCTCTGACCGCCCCGGCCAGCCAGGCCAAGCTCCTGGGCAATGGCACCAGTCCCAGCGGCTCGGCAGGAGCCTATGTGGGAAGCGCCACAAGGAGCATTCTTTAGAGTTGAGAGCATAGACGCAAAAAGGAAAAGCTAAAGGGACCGCAGAAGGCTAATGGGACCGCAGAAGGATGGGGAGAGGTCCGGCACGCTTTTGGATCATTCTGCCTGGTCGTCCTTCTTCCCATCCCTATTCTCGTCGATACAGCTCAGATCTTGGTGCCGGGAGAGAATCTCTTCATCAGCCGCTTCATATTGGATTTGCCCCCACTGCCTCTCATGCCTTTGAGAGCCTTCTGCATGGCCTGATGGGACTTGAGAAGCTCGCGCACCAGCTCCGGGGTTGCGCCGCTGCCCCGGGAGATGCGCTTTATGCGCGAGGCAGTGATGATCTTGGGCTCATCCAGCTCGGCAGGGGTCATGGAGTCCATGACCACCCGGTACTTGTCCAGGCGGTCCTTGGTCATCTGGTACTCTTTGTCGGACAGCTCCACTCCCAGGCCGCCCAGGGGCAGCATCTGCATGATCTGCTTTAGGGGGCCGAGCTTGTTCATGGCCTCCATCTGCTGGTACATGTCCTTGAGGGTGAACTTGCCCCGCATCATGGACTCCACGTCCACCTGCTCCTCGGCCTGCACCTCCTGGGCCCGCTCGATGAGGGTTTTGATGTCGCCCATGCCCAGCATGCGGGAGATGAAGCGGTCCGCCTCGAACCGCTCGAGATCAGATGGCGTCTCGCCCACACCGATGAAGGCCACCGAGGTCTTCGTCTCGGCCACAGCGGAGAGGGCTCCGCCGCCTTTGGCCGTGCCGTCCAGCTTGGTGATGATCACCCCGGTGATCTGAACCGCCTCGTTGAAGGCCCGGGCCTGCTCCGAGGCCTGCTGGCCCAAAGCGGCATCCATCACCAGAAGTTTCTGGTCGGCATTGACCACGGCATGAATGTCCTTCATCTCCTGGATCAGGTCTCCCTCCAGGGCGTGCCTGCCAGCGGTGTCCACTATGCGGACGTCGTATTTTTTGGCCGCTTCCAGGCCGGCTTTGGCCACGGCGGGGGCATCGGGATTGCCCCGCTCGCCGTAAAAGAAGATGCCCTGCTTCTCGCAGAGGGCTTTTAGCTGGTCGAAGGCTCCCGCCCGGAAGGTATCGGCGCAGATGACTGCCGTCCTCAGCCCCTTTCTCTGGAAGAAGGTGGCCAGCTTGGCGGCAGTGGTGGTCTTGCCCGAGCCCTGCAGGCCGACGAGCATGATGTTCTGCTTTTTGAGGGGGATGTCCGAGCCGCGGCCCACCAGGTTGATCAGCTCCTGGTAGACTATGTTTATGACGTGCTCCCGGGGGTTCATGCCCGGGGCGGGCTTTTCATTGAGCGCCCTCTCCTTGATGGTGTTGGAGAGCTGCATCACCAGCTTGACATTGACATCCGCCTGCAGGAGAGCCCGCTGGATCTCCCGCACCGCATCGTCCACCAGGGCCTTGTCGATCTTATTCGCTGAGGCAATCTTCTTCAGAGCATTGCGCAGCGATCCGCCTAAGTTTTCCAGGACCATAATGATTCGGGGAATTAAGGGGCGGGCAAGCCATATAAGAATGTTCCTTGGATAGAAAAGCCCAGAAGTTACCGAAAACAATTCTTCTCTTCTGATCCTGGTCTTTCTCAGGATCTCTGCAAGGAGGCCGACGCTTATCTCTCCGCCATGAGGATTAGGGATTATCACCAGGATCGCATCTCGTTTCATATGCTGATGTCTTTTCCCCGGAAACGGCCCCTCAAATCCTAGCTCTCTGAGCCGCCGGATCAAGTCCGATCGCGATATTGGAGTGAGCTTAGACAACTGCTACCGGCTCCCTGGAGACGCTTATGGTCTGGCCGCCGATGGGCGGAAGGGCCAGGTTCCACAATAGATGAGCGGCAATCCAATCTTCAAGAGCCTCGATAAAATTGCGGCGGGCGTCCTCAATTGTGCGCCCCGTAGCCCAGACGTCGTCCAGCTCAGGAACTTCGACAAAGTAGGGCTCTTGGCCATTGTCGATGACCTTGTACTCTGCTCTCTCCAGGGCGGCCTGGATGTATTCAGCAAACATGGCTGAAATTTATTAAGGCCTCAAGAGATATGAAATATGCGATTGGGCTCCATGTTGATCCATCACTGCCCAACTTCCCGGTTAAATCTTCCATCACCGGACAATCCAAAAACCTTTCATTCTAAGGCGGTTCATATATCAGTTAAGGTGGGAGATTT
>CALMJN010000279.1 GCA_937864385.1 uncultured Methanosarcinales archaeon
AATGTCGTCGGTGAAAGGGTGGAGGAGCCGGATCGCGGAGGTGTCTTGGCTTTTCCGTTGCAAGAGGAGGAGGCCATCGGCTGAGTCTGTAAGCTTCTCCTTGCCCACCAACGGCAGTATAAATTTATACAGTTTTGCCCTGAGCTTCTGCTCTTGCTTTTCGTCCCACCGATAATCTGGGAATTCTAGAAAGAGCGAATTTATCTCCAGGGCCTGGGCCGGTGTGATCCGCTCAGCCTCCGGCTGAAGCCTGGAGTAGATGGCAAAGGAGTTCTCATCCAGGCCCAGACGCGCTCTTTCCTTTTCCGAATTGAGGAGGTCGTCAGCCAGACCCTCGAAGCGCATTAAGGCCTCCTGGGTGGTGATCTGGCGATCTTCATATGCCTGTCGCAGAGCCTCGGCCCGCTCTCCGATCAGCCTCAAGACCGGATTGCTGCTCTCCTTTGAGGAAAGCGCTATGAGCTTGCTGAGATTCAGAACCTTGCTGGTATCGGATGAGCCGGAGTCCTTGAGGGCTTTGAGCTCTTTGGGACCCAGCTCATGAATTGCACCTGGAGGCTGCAGATCCCCGCTGCTGGTGTACTTTTGCAGCAGCTCTCTGGTCTTGGCCGTGATCTCGCGGTCCACATAAATATCGGTATAGGCGTTGAGGATGAGGCCGTAGAGCCGGGCCAGGCTCTGATAGTCATCCATGTAGGGCCTCAGAAATGCATCAGGCGAGAGTATGTCGTAGATGCTCTGCACCTGCTTATAAAACCAGAAGAAGCTCTCCCGGGTCTCCTTGTCCTGGAAGTACTCGATGGCCCTCTCTTTGGATTTGTCGTCCCAGCCGCGGGATAGATCCAGGTATTTTCGGGCCACATCAGTCATATAGGTGTTGAAGAGGGTCTTGAGGACATCGATATTCTTTATAACCGAGGTAACTACATCGGAGTCGAAGGCGAGCGCCTTTTCCAGCTTCTGGAATATGCCCACGAAGTCCAGGACAAAGCCGCAGGGCTTGATCAGGCCCTCTTCATCCTCGTAAGGGCGGTTGACCCTGGCGATGGCTTGAAGCAGAACGTGATCACGCATGGGTTTGTCCAGGTACATGCAATAGAGTATGGGGGCATCAAAGCCGGTGAGAAGCTTCTGGGTGACTATGAGAATCTTGGGAAGCGAGCTTTTCTTCAGGAAGTCCTTTCGGACTTTCTTCTCCCCTTCCTCGCTGATGTAGTATTTTTTCAGCTCCGGGCTGTCGTTGTGAAGAGGCGAGTAGACCACCTGAGAGTACTCTGGGGGCAGATGCCTGTCCAGCTCCTCTTTGTAGGCGGCGCAGGCGGGGCGGTCCACGGCCACCAGAAAGGCCTTGAAGGCCAGTGGCTCGACGTTCTCCCGGAAGTGGCGGGCCACATACTCGGCCACCTTGGCCACCCGATCCGGGGACTTGAGCATCTCCTTGAGCTCAATGGCCCGGTCCAGTATGGCGTTCATCTCATCGATGTCGCTGATGCCCTGGGCGGCGGCCAGGTCCAAGAACTCCCGCTCCAGCGTCTCCCGGTCCAACAGAAGCTCTGAGGGGGCGAGAGCATAGTTGAGGCGGACTGTGGTTCCGTCATCGATGGACTCGGCTATGGAGTATTTGTCCAGGTAGCCCTGGGGGTCGTCGGCCCCGAAGACCTTGAAGGTGCCTTTGCCCTTGGAAAGGCGGTCGATGGGTGTGCCGGTAAAGCCGATATAGGTGGCGTTGGGCAGAGCCGCTAAGAGATAATTGCCCAGGTCTCCGCCTGTGGTTCTGTGAGCCTCGTCAACCAGGACGATCACATTATCCCGGGCGGTCATGTCGGCGGGGATGTCGTCGAACTTGTGGATCATGGAGACCACCAGTCCCCGGAAGTCTGAGGATAGGATCTTCTGCAGCTCGCGCTTGGAGCCGGCTACCATCGCCGATCCCAGGCCATAGCCCACGATGTTCTTGAAGAGCTGGCTCTCCAGTTCGGTCCGGTCCACAAGCATGAGGATGGTGGGCTTCTCTCCCGCCGCCCCTTCGCTTCCCCGGCTGGACTCCCGAAGAAGCCGGGAGGCGATGGTGATCATGGTCAGGGTTTTGCCGCTTCCCTGGGTGTGCCAGATCAGCCCTCTTCTCTTCTGGGGATCGCGGGCCCGCTATATCACCTTTGCCACGGCGCGGGTCTGG
>CALMJN010000280.1 GCA_937864385.1 uncultured Methanosarcinales archaeon
AGGCGGATTTCTGAAAAAGAGAGATCGATGCCTCCACCGACCTCTGCAGCAAGCTCTTTTTAACCTCGCAGTGCTCACCGCCCGGCCCACGCAGACGGCTTTTCAGCGGCTCAATTATCTCCTCCAATGGCTTGATGTTGCTGACGCCGAGCAGGATCATAATCAGCCCGGCCAGAAGGTCGAAGAGGCGGGAGTCGCGTATGAACAGCCCAACCTGGGATATGAAGAGCCCCAAAATAAAGAAGACAGCCGCCATGCCCAGGGTAAAGGCTACGCCAATCAAAAATCCCTCTTTGGAGGATGAGACGCTCTTCCTGGTGTACTCCTCTCGTCTTCGCACCGTCAGAACATAAGAGAACACGGCGATCATGAGGGCGATGGAGCAGGGAGCCAGAGATGTTACTATGCCCAGTATAAACATCCCCAGTGCAGAGACATTCTGCCGGGATATCTCTCCCTCCAGCCCCTGCCATCCTCTGCGGTCCAGGTCCTGAAGCTTGCCATAAAGAGCCTCAGCGCTCTGCACCCCATCCAGCTCACCTTCGCCCACACGGTAGACGTGATATATAGCAGAGACCATCCCGTCCCTGTCTATGATCAGCAGGGTGGGATTGGATGAGCCGCCCCGCACATTCCAGTAGTCGAGATATTTGCTGGCGATGGCATAAGGCTCTATATCCTCGGTCCAGGGCCAGGTTATATCGACCCCCCACCAACTCTCGGCGAGGTTCTTTCCATCATCCGAGTAAGGATTCTTGCGCATGTTGATTGTGGCTATCTGGACCTCTGGATGCATCTCCTTGAGCCGGGCCAGCTCTTCCACCTGGCCCTGCAGGGATTTCTCGCATTCTATGCATAGAGGGATCTCAATATTGGTTATATGCAAGATCAGAGGCGAGCCGGAAAAGCCGGATAAAGAGAAGCTCTTGCTGTCCGCACCCGTGGCATTGAAATCCGGGGCCCGGACGGCCTCCTCGGCCAGAGCCGGGACCGCGGAGAAGAGGATCAGGCCGAAAAGAGAGAAAATAATAGGCAAGGCCGGCCAGAACGGCCCTCTCTTGCCTGCGGCAGAATGGGGCAATATCTCCTCCACCATCAATCCCAGGAGTCTATATTTTTCTTATGATAATAAATAGAGTCCTTCAGATATGAGTCGATATCTTCCTGGCTCATGATGTCGGTCTTGCTGTGCCAGGCCACATCAACCTCTCCATCCAGGCCTTCTGCCAGGGTAATGAATATGTTAGTTGGGACATACTGCTTTCCCCCTCGGGGGTCGTATACATTAAGGATGTCCAAAGCCTCCTTAAAGCCGGCTCCTTCCGCCAGCACATCATGATAAGAGATGCTATCACCGAATCTAGCTACAGCCGACTCGATTCTGGGAATCTGGACCAGACAGGGCACACAGTTGCTGCTGTGCACCAGTATAAGGAGAGGCTTATCCTCGAGCTCATCCAAAACCCAGTCGGGATGATCTGCAGGAAGGCTGGCGTTTTGATGCTGATCTGGATATTCCGTCCACCAGTCATCCTCCCCTGAGCCCACCTCAAATGCAGGAGTGTAGCCGTCTTCCTGGCCCAACCCAATAGTCGATGCTGAGAATAAGGCTATAGAAGCCGCCAATAACAGGAAATTTTGAAGTTTAATGAGCATTGAATAAACCCCCGAATATACTCTGCAAGGATGTCAAATACGATCCAGTATGGGCGCAGATCAGAAAAAGACAGCAAGAGAATAGCTGCCTGAATATCTTGCAACCGGCGCCAGGATACATCAACAGACGCGAGGATGTAGTGCTTTATATTTATTGGTTTTGGAAGGCTGCATTTATAAGGCCGCAATTAAAGAAGAATACTCTCGCACTAATGCCTCCCAGGTAGATGAGAATGAAGAAAGCCTATTCCCAATGCGATTTGCCAAGCTATAAAAACCAGTAAAGTATCGAAGATCCAGGAGTTGGAGCAGTCTTCCAGCTAGATCTTGAGGCAAGAGAAGAGTTTATAATGCGCCTCTTGGAGAGATCGGGATTCATCAGGCTGGGCTTCAATTTAGTTAGAGAGAAATTTCTAGACCAATGATGGACGAGTACGAAGAGAAGTATGGTAGCCGATTCGTGCTATTAGTGGACGGAAGAGCCTCCAAGAAGGCATTCGAATTCGATCAATCATTATTAATGCCCACAGCCAGCAGCTACCGGGCTCTGGTTGAACTGGCAAAGATGGAGATCAATCCCAGGATAATGAGATACCTCTCCCAAAGATGGTCTGAAGGCACCATAGAAAGCCTATCCTTCTTTGCCATGGCCGCGGCTGTTTATGCTCGAAGCATTCTGGATCCGCCCGTCAATATCGATGTTGGCAGAACATTGCTGAGAACAGCTGCCGCTTGCAACCGAAGATGCATCCAAATAAGAAATTCTGGTGGAGGTTGCCGGGCCGCCAGGAATAGCATGCGCCATCATCTGCCAAAATGCATAAAATTGCCCTTGGAAATTTCCGTCATCTGGGGCTATTTGAAGAGATATATAGCCACTGGCGGGGCCATATGTCCCTCTGATGCCGCTGGCGTATCGGAGGCGATGAAGGTCGATATCCAGCTAAGACCGGATTTCTCCCCTGAAGGCTCCTGTTAGCGCTAAAGCGAGATCTCATCATTATAACCCGGAGATGTTTTTAGCATTATGCAAAGAACCTTAGGGAACTATTTTATACAATCAGCACTTATGGAGATTACCGATGAACAGCTTAGGAGGAGAAGATGGCTGAAAAAGAGATGAAAAACTATGCCCTCAGGGATCAAAACGGTAACGAGGTTGCTGTATTTACAGGAAAAGCACCCAGACAAGCGGCACTTAAGGCTGCCAATCGAGGCCATACCGATATCAAACTCAGAGAGAAAGGAACCAAGAATGTCCATGTATTCTCCGGAGAGAGAATTCAAGTAGCCAAGCCCAAGGGTGCACCTGCTTGGATGCCAGACAAGATCTGGAAGCCGAAGGTCAAGAAAGAGGGGATAATAAAACTGGCGTCGATAGAGCCCACCGGAGAGAGGATAGTGGTGGTCAAACGCAGCAAGGCCAAGTCTAAAAAAGCAAAGAAAGGCGCAAAAAAGACCAAATAAAAGGCTCCAGGGCATTTAAGCCAGATATAATATAAGATGCTATAGGAAAGACCTAGGTATGACTTTTTTTTAAATTTATTAAATTATATTTAAATTGCCTGAGATTCCACCAGGCCAACAAAGCCTTTATGAAGCATACGGCACTTAATGCTATTGCATAAATAGTATGTGTTTAGCTCCAACTTCACTTCATGCATGCGACTTAAAACCTGACCTCCCCATTTTTAGGCACATACCTTAAG
>CALMJN010000281.1 GCA_937864385.1 uncultured Methanosarcinales archaeon
TATCATTTGCTAATCAGTTACAAAATTAAAAAGGTGATAAGAATATGCCCCCTATGAGAATCAGGCTGAAAGAGGCAGGATTGGCATCACTGGCCATTTTCCTGATGCTTTTTAGCGTCGCCCATGCCGCCTACCCTCCCGAAGCAGACTTGAGCGTGGTTAAGAGCGCTCCCCTAGAGGTAAGTCCAGGAGAGGCCTTCTCCTATGTGATCACGGTATCCAATGGTGCTGCCACAACCGCCCCAGAGGTTGTTGTCACGGACAAGCTGCCCTATGAGGTCGAGCTGGTGAACATAACCGTGGACCCGGCTCTGGGCGAGAGTGCCGTGAACATGTCCGGCGACCTGATTTATGTCCGCTTTGATGAGATCCCGGCCAACACTACGGGAAGTATCGTCATCAATGTCAATGCTCCACCGGAAGGACCGACCACTCTCTACAATATTGTCAACCTTAGATACGGCAACGACCCGGATAATAGCGACAACAGCATGACCATCTCCACCTATGTGCTCCAGGTGGGATACGACCAGACCGAGGCGGCCAAGAGCTTTGAGGATCTGCTGCACAATCAGTCCCAGATGCTCTTCGAGTTCGAGGATCTGCTGCATACTATTCCCGCTACCCCCGAGGAGAACTACATCTTCATAGCCAGCTTCGAGCAGCTGCTCCGTGCCCAGGCCAATCTCACCGGCAGCTTCGAGGATCTGCTTAGCAACGCCAGCAACACCGGCTGGGATACCGAGTACTCTGAGGAGAACCGCACCTACCTCCTGAAGAGCTACGAGCAGATGCTCTGGGATGAGTCCTTCCTCTTCGCCAGCTTCCACTCCAAGTTGAACGATAGCTGGATCTCTCTGTGCAATTACACCGCCTCCGGCCACACGCAGGATGCCCAGACCGAATTCATAGCCAGCTTCGAGGATCTGCTCCATAGGCAGACCAGGCTGTACAAGAGCTTCGACCTGCTGATGAGCAAGTTGGATATAACCGATCATCAGGCTCTGGTAGACTTCCTGGCCGCCTATGAAAACCGCCTCCGGGTTCAGGCCAATCTTTACATGAGCTTCTACCAGCTCTTAAGCTGGAAGTACGAGGGTCAGGGCCCATGCGATGAGAACATCACCCCGCCCACCCCGCCCGTCCCAGTGCCACCGAGCATAAG
>CALMJN010000282.1 GCA_937864385.1 uncultured Methanosarcinales archaeon
GACTTTGCTATCTCGATTTACATGCGAAATAGATCTAAGGAAAGCGTGCGGGGATGAGACCCCGCACCAATCCTGTAATCTGCAAGAACCCACTCAGCTATCCTGGCTCATGTCATGAAATTGATATAACACGACATCGGGTACCGCTTCGGTCATAGATTTTTCTTTGCTAGACAAATGGCATAGATTACTCCCAGGAACACCAAAGAGTTCCCGTCCTTAATAGCCAGTTGCTGACCGAATGTCTCGGAAATCACAGCTTCGAAGATCAGACCTCTGCACAGAGGTTAAATAATTAAAAATGTAACAAGGCCCTATCGGAAAAGACATCCACTGTTCGATTTTCAAGGCCGATGAGGAAAGGCGCTTGGTTTACAGCGTGATAAGATAACGATATCAGTAGATGCTAAGAACGACGTGATAGCCGAGGCTGTGATTCTATCTAGACTCTAGACACTAGATTCTAGACTCTAGACTCTAGAAGCCCTATCCGTAGATCATCAAGAGCATCGGGGAGCGCGGTTTGCGTGTCCCAAGAGTTCGATTTGGGTGAGGTGGAGATCGATTTCATCTCGTTCGTTCCGCGTGGGGCGAACCGGAAGAAGTACTTCCTGGTGAAGGAGGACAGAGCATTGAAAGATGACATTCTCAAGTCGATCCTGGAGACCGATGAGGGCGACATCTCCAGGGTCCTGAAAGAGGCCGGGCTGGTGGGCGAGGCGGCTGGAGTCCTGGAGGCAGCAGCAAAGCTGCTCAAGGCCTACAAGGACGAGCTGCCGGATGGTGCTTTACGGATCCTGGCCAAGGCCAGTGGACTGCCCGAGCCCCAGCCGGCGGCAAAGGGCCACACCAAAGAGGATGGGGCAGGAGAGTGAGAGAAAAAAGAGGGCGCTCCTGGGACAGTCCTCTCCAAAGAAGCCCTGGAGAAGATGGACCCGGCCACCCAGGCTATTGTAAAGCAGCTCCAAGAGGAGAATACGGCCACAAAGGCCGAGGCCAGAGAGGCCAGGCAGATGGCCAAGGAGCTGAAGGAAGGCGGAGATGGAGCGAGAGGAGAGGGCGGCCAGGAGGAGGGAGAGCGAAGGGAGGATTAAAAGACATGTTTGGAGGGAACATTCCTTCGCTCCATCAATAATTATCATCCATTACTAATCTTCTTTTCGGGTGGATGATAAGGTTGTTCCCACCCAGATGTGGCTAAAAAGGCCGGATGGCAGGCTCATACCTCCACCCAGAGCTCCTGCGGCCACAGCCCATCCTCCTGCTTGGCTTCGCCTCCCGCCTGAAAGCGGCTGCTTATCATCTCTTTCACCTCCGAATGCCCAATCCCGAAGACCTCCGCCAGGATCTCTATGGCCGCCTCCAGCTCCATTTCCTTCCTATCGCATATTGCCGTCCTCTGCCGCTTGAATAGC
>CALMJN010000283.1 GCA_937864385.1 uncultured Methanosarcinales archaeon
ATCTGATCTAGTCCGGGCTTCCAATATGGAGTCCGAGCCCATCAGAGAGCCTTTCGGCCTTGTCCTGCTAGTGGTGGATGGCCTGGGCTCATCCTATGTCTATCCCGAGCACCGGGCTTACGCCCTGGACGGCTCGCCTCTGGAAGGCGCGGTGCTCTTCAACCTCAGCGGCCGCGGGACGAGGGCTGTTGATGTGCAGGTGCCTGTTCCTGAAACCACCCAGAGCCACAGCGTTCTAATCACCGGAAGGGCGGATGTCGATCCGGGGCATCCGGGGCGGACGATATTCGATGCTGCAAGGGAGGACGGCTATCTCTGCCTGGGGCTGCTGCAGAGGGGTGATGCCATGCCCGTCTTGCAGGAGATGGATGCGGTTCTCTATCTGGACGACAACTCCCTGCACGGGGCGGAGCCCATACCAGGATTTCGGGCCGGGGCGGCGGCCAGCCTCTCCCCCATTCTGCAGAGGTGGCGGGACAGATTTGGCCGGTATACCGGAGAGCAGGGAACTCTTGCTTATATCAATTATAACGCCTGGGCCCTGGATGCGGCAGCGGATCTGGTGGCCAATCTCTCCGGCTGCAAATTCATCCTGCTGGTCAATGCCGGCGGGGTGGACAGCGCCGGGCACGAGCTGGGAGCGGAGGGCTACCGGGAGACCGTCGCCGCCCTGGATGAGCCGCTGGGAAAGCTGGCCGAGACCTGCCGGAAGAACCATGTGCTGCTGGTGGTCACCGCCGATCACGGCATGGTCTTTCCCGGCAAAGAGGGCAAAGGAGGCCACTCGGCGGAAAAGTATAGAGATCGGTTGGAGGCCCGGCGGGTGCCCCTGGTCTTTCTGGGGCCGGGGGTGGAGGAGCTTAACCTGGGCGGCAGCTGGTCAGAGACAGACATAGCACCAACCCTGCTCTCTCTTCTGAATATCTCCGCCGGCATGGAGGGAGATGGCAAAAATATGCCCGTGGCGGAAAGCTTTGAGCTTACAGTCAGAGGAGCGCCGGAGGATCTCACGCTGTGGCAGGGAGAGGAGAGGCTGGCCGAAGGAAGCAGCGGCGAGTGCATCTTCTGGTGCCTCTCCCGTGGAGCATATTCCCTGAGGGCGGGGGAGAAGGAGTGGCCGGTGACGGTGAACGGCGATGTGGCGGTGGATCTGGGAAAGCCGGGGCTGGGGGAAGGGTGGAAGAGGATTGTCGGGGTTGCTCTCATACTGGTCATCAATCTGTTGGGGATGGCAGCGATTGTGAGGATATGGAGAAAGGATTAAGCGGAGCTAAAAAAAAGACGTCTATAGGCTCCTGATTGGAACAAGGCTTCAATCCTTGCTTCATTCGCGCGCTCTAGGCGGTAGGGCAGCATACTTTGCAAGGCATATACCCTTGGCCTCGAGCATCCTCTGAGCTGATAAACCAGATCACATTTGATAGATTCATCTCCATAGCATGCTGGCAGCCAGGATAATGATATCTGCCTGTTGCTGTGTTGCCAACAAGCGGGCCATCGGAACATTTGCTGTCATATGGAGTATCTATGCAACCGGCCGTCTCATTGTTATTGGATTCCGTTCCGTTGGATGCTGCTGGATGAGTACCTTTCCACCAGGTTATAGGATCAAATTCATTATTATCAAAATCCC
>CALMJN010000284.1 GCA_937864385.1 uncultured Methanosarcinales archaeon
AAGCTCACATTGAAGGGAAGGGCGAGAAGGATGGTTTTGTTATCATCCTTCATCAGCAGACGGTAGGTGCCCTCCCTCTCGGGAGCAGCAATCTGCAGGTCCCCGGAGAGGTTCTGGCTCAGAGGATAATCCTCAGCCACCGCCTGGCCTGCTCCATCCGCCAGTCCCAGCCATGCCTCCTGGCCGGAGGGGAGGGTGTAATTCAGATCCATCCTGGCCCGGGGAAGATAGCTTTTGGCCGAGAGAAGCATGGCCGCGCCCCCTCTGCCCTCAATCCGGCCCGGCACGGCGGCAGGCGTTGCCTGAGGATATCTGTCTACGCTGGGCCCGCCCGGTATGGCCAGCTCTTTATCGCAGATCCGGCCAGCTCCCCGGCATCCCTCTCCTGGATCGTTGAAATCGCTGTAGTTGTTTCCCATCCGGCCGTCATCCCAGCGGTTGAGGCTGTCGTCGCGGGCGTTTTCCCGGTTGGAGAGATTATTGCCATAGATGGAGTTATTGCAGTCTGCCGCCTCATCCGCCGGCACGGCGCTATAGGATATGACCACTCCCCCATTTCCTGCCGAGATGCCGCTGCCCCCCTCCCGGAAGCTGAGACGAATCCCTTTCTCGTTTTCCAGGAAATCATTGCCCCTGACAACATTATCCCGGCAGCTGTCCATGATCAGAGCCGACTCGCTGCCCCGGGCCAAATTGGCCTGGATGGTATTGCCCTGGCTCTCTTGCAGGTTCATGGCCTCGAACTGGTTGTCAAGAAAAGAGTTGCCCAGAATCCTATTGCCATGGCTGCCTTCCAGCCTGATTCCGATGCGGTTTTGGGATATCTGATTCTTCTCTATAGAATTGCCGCTGCCGTTCTTGAGGAGCAGTCCCTCTCTGCCGTTGGCCCAAACCACATTTCCGGTGATGGTATTGTTGCCTGCCCCCAGCAGGAGAATTCCCACATTGCCGCTGCCCCGGGCGGTATTGTTGCGGATGATATTGTCTTCTGAGAGCACCAGTATCCCGGCGTCGCCGCTCCAGCCGCTGGCGCTCTGCACTGAGAAGCCATCCAGAACGACCCCTGCCGCCTTGATGGTTATGGCCGAGCCGTCATCCGATTCCACATGTGGCTGGCGGCCCTCCCAGGCCATGCCCTTTAAAGTTATGGGCCGGTCCACAACCAGCTTCTCCCGGTACTCTCCAGCATATACCTCAATCCTCTCACCGGATGAGGCCGAGTTTATGGCCGCCTGTATTCTCTCTCCCTGATGCACAGCGATGGTCGCATTCGAGCCGACTGCTGCCATCAGAATAAGCACAGAAATCAAGGCTAAAAGCCTCAACCGTTCTGGGGGCACTCCATTCATGAGGGCATATGATCCGCCCAGCGGTATAAAATTCCATTCCTGGCCCCCATCTGAACGTGCCATCTTCCCGGAAGGTCAACCTACGCCTCACCCAGGAGCTATTTATGGCGGTAGGTCTTTTATCCCCTGACTGGAAAAGACCGGAAAAGAGGGCTCCTCTAAGAATGCCGTCCAATGATCTGCTGCTTTACTTTGTTTATGTCTTTACCACCATATTCGTGATAGTCAATCCCATCGAGGCCACCCTGGTCTATGTCGGCCTCACCTCATCTCTCAGCCCCTCGGAGAGAAGACGCATATGCAGGCGCTCCACTCTGGTCGCCTTTGCCGTGGCCATGCTCTTCTCCTTAGCCGGAGATGCCCTGCTGCGCCTGTTCGGCATAACCGTGGACAGTCTGAGAGTAGCTGGGGGAGTGCTCCTATTCCTGGTGGCCATAGATATGCTGCGAGGGGTGCACCAGGAGAAGAAGGTTACCCAGGCCGAACTCAGGGACGCCAATCAAAGGGATGATGTCTCCATATTTCCCCTGGCCATACCCCTTCTCACCGGCCCGGGGGCCATAACCACAGTGGTGGTCTTGATGGGAGCAGCAGTAAGCTACGCCGAGAAGGCTCTGGTGCTGCTGGCCATAGCCTTCACCTTCCTGGCCACATATGTGATCCTGAAATTCTCCGAGAACATCGATCGGGCTCTTGGCATCACAGGTATAATGGTCATGACCAGAATCATGGGGCTGATCCTGGGAGCGGTGGCGGTGAACTTTGTGGCCACAGGTGTCTGGAACCTTTACCTGGCCCTGTCCGGAGCCTGAAAGACGGAAAAGAGCGTCATCTGCATTGGCTCCTGGATGAGATGCCGAGCCCTTCTTTTCCCGGATTGGGGGCCCGGTGCTCTATGCTGCTACTGTCTTGAGCCCGGCACCAGAGGCTGATTACTGCCGGAAGAGGTCTGATGCAGCTTCGGCGAGCTTTCTATTCCATTGGATGCACCAATAAAGCTACAGCTCCAATAAAGCTACAGCTTCCTATATAGGGTGATCTTGCCCCTGATTTTTCAAATCAGCAACGGCTATATATTGCTTGTGTCAACCTCTTTTTCAACCGGGAGGATTCGATTTGAAGGATTATCTCACATTGGATGACGTCACGCTTGATAATAAAAGGGTCCTGTTGAGGGTGGACTTCAACTCCCCCATGGACCCCAGTGGAAATATACTGGATGACAAGCGCATCAAGAGCCACTTGGAGACGCTTCGCGCTCTGGAGGACGGTCGGGTGGCCATCATCGCCCATCAGAGCCGGGCGGGAAAGAAGGATTACACCACTCTCGAGGCTCATGCCCGGATCTTGACCAGGCTTCTGCGCCGGGATGTGTCTTACATTGACGACATATTCGGCTCACATGCTCAGAACTCCATAAAATCTCTCCGGCCGGGGGAGGTCATTCTTCTGGAGAACACCCGTTTTTATGCTGAAGAGAATATGAACCGCAGCCCAGCCGATCATGCCAAGAGCCATATGGTCCGGAAGCTGGCACCGCTCTTCGACCTCTTTGTTAACGATGCCTTTGCCGTAGCCCACCGCTCTCACTGCTCCGTGGTGGGATTCACCGAGGTTCTGCCGAGCATTGCTGGAATTCTGATGGATCGGGAGATCACTGCTCTTGACCGGGGCCTCCGGGGAAATGAGCATCCCACAGTCTTTTCTTTGGGAGGTACCAAGGCGGATGACTCCATCAAGGTAACCCAGAATGTCCTCTCCCGGGGCGGTGCGGACAAGATATTGACCTCGGGTGTGGTGGCCACAGTATTCATGATGGCAAAAGGGATCGATGTGGGTGAAGCCAACCGCAAGTTCGTGGAGGATCAGGAGTACCTGGAGCAGATACCAATTGCAGCAAAGCTGCTCCAGGAGTATCCGGACAAGATCGTCCTGCCATCGGATGTGGCCTTGAACCAGAACGGTGAGCGGGTGGAGGTCTCAGTGGACAAGCTGCCTGCGCCCCTGCCTATAGCCGATATTGGCCTGGAGACCATCGTCAGCTACTCCAAATTTTTGAAAGATGCCAAAGTCACTGTTCTCAACGGCCCCACGGGAATCTTCGAGCAGGAGAAGTTCAAGCTGGGCACATCCGAACTGCTTAAGGCTGCCACCCTTTCCAGCTATTCCATAGCCGGGGGAGGCCACAGCGTAGCCGCTATCGAGCAGCTTGACCTGGAGTCCAAGTTCTCCCATGTGAGCATGGGCGGCGGGGCCTCCATCACCTACCTCTCCGGCGAGCCCCTTCCAGGCATCGAAGCTCTGAAAAAAGCGGCGGCTCGCTCCCGCCAGAGCTAGAAGATCAAATGGAGTGGGTGGGTAGAGTATCCCTCCTGATTCAGGCCGGAGGGAGCAGAGCCCGGGGAGAGGCTGCCCCTCCTAAGGCACCGGCTCCTGGAGCAGGCTGGCTGCCACCCTCCTGCGGCAGGCAGCCAGGATAGCGGCTGCCTCTCCAGTCGCCTCCATAGCGGCAGCGGCCCGGTGGCCTCCCCCCTCCCCTGCAAACTCCCTTGCCGTGCTGCCTAATATCTCGGCCAGGTTCAGGCCCCTTCTGGCCGCCTCCCGACCGGACCGGCCGCTGATGCGCACCTTGCTGCCGTGCCTTCCCGCCACCAGGGCCACATCAGCACCCAGCTCCAGCAAAGCCATCGAAGCTGAGCCCTCGAAGGAGTTGACCGATGTCCAGGCTATGAGCCAGTGGCCCTGGCGCTCCACCTTGCAGCGGGAGGCGGCCTTGAGGACGGCTATCCTCTGGGACAGGCTGGAGGGGACGGACAGGGACTCCAGGGCTTCCTGGTAATCGAATCCCCCCGCTGCTAAAATCTCTGATGCAGCAGCAAATGTCTCCGGGCTGGCCCGCTTGAAGCGACCGGTATCGGAGATCATGCCTGCCAGAAGGCCCAGGGCCGCCTCCCGGCCCGGCTTTATGCCGCTCGCTTTTAGAATATTCCAGACGATCTCCGCTGTGGAGCCGGCCGGCCTCTGGATGTAGAAGAGGGCCTGATCCAAGAGCCCGGCATCGAGATGGTGATCCACCAGGCCGTAGCAAGCCGGCAGCCTCTGGCCAACCTGCATGGCCACCGATGTATCCACCAAGACCACCAGATCATAATCATCCCAAGGGGGATCGATGAGCAGATGAGCACCTATGACCTGTGCCAGGGATGCCCCGGTGCGGCTCAGGTCATCCACCGCTCCTATGCTCCCCCCGAAGGCCCGGGCTAGGGCAAAGCTGCTGCCTATGGCATCGGGATCGGCATTCCGGTGACATAGGTATAGCACATGCTTAAACCGGCGGATATGCTCTGCGAACTGATGCTCGCCAATTCTCATGATCTCCGGCAGCGCCGCCGGAATTGATATAGCTTTCTTGGCCGGACCGGGCAACGACAAACGTCGAGAAAACTCCTTATACCAGTTCGGCAGAGGAAGACGGAGACAAAGGCAGAGCAAAGAGATCTTGAGTCCATTGCAGAGTGATATGATGCACAAGGCAACCTTCATTATGATCATCACCACGGCCCTCCTCTGTGCAGGAGCTGCCGGCGGGGTGGAGTACGGCAAAGAGCGGCCCGTTGTGATCAAGTTGGGATCGGAGCAGATTCAGCCCTCCATAGACGGGCATATAGTGGCCTGGTCCGATAACCAGAGCGGGAACTTCGATATATTCATGTACGATCTGGAGACGGGACTGGAGAGATGGGTCTGCATCAACCCCTTCTTCCAGATCAATCCAGCGGTATCAGGCGAGCGCATAGTCTGGCAGGACATGAGAGGAGGCAACGGAGACGTCTACCTCTATGATGCCGTCAACCGAACCGAATCCATAGTCACTGCGGCGGAGGGCAACCAGACCCAGCCGGACATAAGCGGGGATAATGTGGTCTGGTCCGATGATCGCGATGGCAGCTACAGCATCCGCCTCTATGAGCTGACCACCGGCCAGGAGAAGATCGTCTCCACCGGTCAGGTGGAGAAGATCGAGACCCAGATTGATGGGGATAGCATCACCTGGATGGACAAGCGCTCCGGAGATTTTGATATCTACCTCTATGATATCAAATCGGGAAGCGAGTCTGCCGTCTCCACCGGTCCCGGCGACCAGTCCTTTCCAGCTATCAGCGGCGACATCCTGGCCTGGGCTGACAACCGCACCGGAGAGCCGGACATCGCCTTTATGGATCTGAAAACCAGGAAGACCACCACCCTCAACCGATCCGGCATACAGACCGATCCACGCGTTTATGGCCAGTCTATCGTCTTCCTGAGCAATGTAACGGACATCATCCTCTATGATATCAGCTCCGGGGTTGAGAAGTTCCTCGCTCCCGGCAGCATCAAGATGGAGCCGGATATCGGAGAGCGGGGAGTGGTCTGGTCGGACTTCCGCAAAGGGACCCGAGACCCGGATATTTATATGTTCGACCTCAAGGTCCTGGCCGACGTCCCCATAAGTAACGGCCCCTACAACCAGACCAACCCCTCTTTCTCTGAGAGCAGCATTGTCTGGACGGACAACCGCAATGGCAACTACAATGTCTATCTTTACAATATCACCAAAGACGAAGAGCTGGCCATAACCGATGATCAGATAGACCATAGCAGCCCCGATGTAAGCGGCAGCCGGGTCATATATGCCGACAAGAGAGACGGCCATCTCCAGATATACCTCTACGACCTCCAGACAAAGAAAGAGGTGCAGATCACCGAGGGGGCAACCGATCACAGATATCCCATGATAGATGGAGATTATGTGGTCTGGATGTCCAATGACACCGGTGAGGACCAGATATACATCTACGACATCTCCCAAGGTGAGGAGCGGAAGCTGACCGACAGCAAGGGAGGCAAGCTCTCCCCCATAATAAGCGGAGAGAGGCTGGTCTGGGCGGACAAGCGAACCGGAAAGTGGGATATTTACCTCTACAACCTGACCAGCAATGAGGAGACTGCAATCTGCACCGAAGCCGCGAACCAGATCCAGGCCTGGATCAGCGGGGACACTGTAGTCTGGGCGGACGGCAGAAATGTTCCCGACAGCAGCGTTCGCAACTGGGACATCTATTCCTATAACCTGAGCACTGGAATTGAGCGGGCCATAGTCACCAATTCCGCCAACCAGGGCTCGCCGTGTGTCTCGGGACGGTATGTGGCCTGGCTGGACGAGAGGGGAGGAGATCCGGATATTTATCTTTATGATTTAGTGAAAAATGTTGAGATTCCCATTTCAACCCTTCCTCTGGTACAGGCTCCAAACGACGGCAAGGGCGATCCGGAGTGGGTTAAGCCCTACAGCCCATCCAAGATCATAAGCCAGGACAAGATCGTCTGGATGGACAACAGCTACGGCTTCACCCAAATTAAGATGAGATATATCGAGTCAGATCCCATGCTCCTCTTATCCACCGACTTTCCCAGCACCAACGGCAGCATGATGGTCTGGAGCGACAACCGCAGAGGCAACTGGAATATCTTCGGCTTTGATTTCTTCACCAGGGCGGAGAGACCTATCTCCAGCGGCGAATGGGATCAGCTCTATCCCCAGGCCTCCGGAGACAATGTGGTCTGGACCGATTACAGGGACGGTAACGGCGATATCTATGTAAAGAACCTCTCTACCGGCATCCAGTCCCCTCTTGTGACCGGCAAGGGCGATCAGATCTGGCCTTCCATCTCCGGCCAGAGGGTGGTCTGGATGGACAACTCCAGCGGCAACTGGGATGTATACCTGCAGGATCTGGCCGCTGGAGAGAGCACTGCCATCTATAAAGGACGCGGCCAGCAGATGTATCCCATCATCAGCGGTGATCTGGTGGTCTGGCAGGACAACCGCGATGGCGAATTCGATATTTATATCAAGGATCTTGCAAGCGGAAATGAGACCCTCCTCACGGGAGAAGGAGATCAGATCCATCCCGACATCTCCGGGAATACCATCGCCTGGGAGGATGCCAAGAGCCAGGATATAGCCTATTACTTCTGGGACCAGAAATGGGGCAAGAGCTATCCCCGTCCGGGAGAGCAGACCAGTCCGGTAGTATCCGGAAAAACCATAGCCTATGTGGATGGGGCGGAGCCCCAGACATCCATCCGCCAGCTGGACCTGACCAACTGGAAGGATGATCTGGTCCAGGCCGGGCCGGGCCAGGCAAAGCCGAGCATAGACCAGAAGCTGATATGGCTGAATACCTTGAGCGGCAGGCCAAGGTCGATCTCCGTCGCCCCCGGCCAGACCAGCATCATCTGCCAGGCGCCTGGTGATCAGAGCCTTCCGGTGGTGGGAGGAGACGACAGGGTGGGGTACTATGTGGCCTGGATGGATAACCGGACCGGAAATCCGGATATATATGTCTACAGCCTATCCCAGGAGCTGGAGCTGCCCATGGCGGCAGGCATCTATGAGGACATGTATCCCGATATTGAGGGAAGCATACTGGCCTGGATATCCCGCAATCCCTTGAACCAGTACAAGATCGAGGACTACTGGTCCATCAGAACATTCGACATCGCCATAGAAAACTCGACCGAGCTGACCTACGGCCTGGAGGCGGCTGCACCCATATCCCTCAGCCAGGATTACCTGTCCTATCTTCGAAGGCCGGTCAGTACCTTCGGATGGATGGTTTATGTGAGACCGCTCTACGAGAAGGAGATAACCCCAGACTTTCCGCCCAACGGGATAAATCAGAGATCGGGGGGAGACGTCACCGTCTATCAGGACAACAAGAAAGGGAGCTGGGATGTCTGGATGTGGAAGACGGGAAGCCAGCCCGTTGCTCTGGCCAGCGATGCCAGCGATCAGATCAATCCCGCTACGGACGGAAAGACGGTGGTCTGGCAGGACAACCGCAACGGTAACTGGGACATCTATGCCTATGATCTGAACTCCAGCCAGACTGTTCAGTTGACCCAGGATCCTGCCGATCAGACCAATCCCGATATCCAAAACGGAGTCATAGTCTGGCAGGACAATCGCAATGACAACTGGGATATCTATCTCTACGACAGGAATGTGCAAAAGGAGAAGGCCATATGCATACAATCCGGCGACCAGACCATGCCGCGCATGATATTCGATGGCCGGACCGGCAGCATCGTCTGGGAAGACAGCCGCAGGGGAGACAAGGACATCTACATCTACGAAAACTACATGCCGTAGTTCAGTAAAGGGAGCAGGCTGCCCCTCTTCCTGCTCTCCCATATCCTATTTTTTCCGAGAATCCTGCGGTAAGATCGCACTGCGGCGGGGCAAAGTTTATTTATTTCCCACGCATTAGCCTCGCACTTAAGATCATTTGGGGCAATTCATGGAGCTTGAAAATCTTCGATTTGGTACGGAACTGCTCAAACGCGGTTTCGCAAAGATGCAGAAGGGCGGTGTGATCATGGATGTCACCACTTCCGAGCAGGCGGTCATAGCCGAGGAGGCGGGCGCCGTAGCGGTGATGGCTCTTCATGCCGTTCCAGCTGATATCCGAAAGATGGGCGGCGTGGCCAGGATGGCCGATCCGGCGGTTATCGAGTCCATCATCGGTGCGGTCAGCATTCCGGTCATGGCCAAGGCCAGGATAGGCCACTTTGTGGAGGCCCAGATACTAGAGGCTCTGGGAGTGGATATGGTGGATGAGTCCGAGGTGCTAACGCCGGCAGACGAGTTTCACATCGAGAAGACCAAGTTCACCATACCCTTCGTCTGTGGGGCCAGGAATCTGGGCGAGGCCTGCCGGCGCATCAAAGAAGGCGCCGCCATGATCCGGACCAAGGGCGAGGCGGGAACGGGAGATGTGAGCCAGGCGGTCCTGCACATGAGGATGATTCAGGGCCAGATCAGAAGCCTGAAGGGCCTGGACGACCTGCAGCTGATGGAGGTGGCCCGGGATATAGAGGCGGATGTGGAGCTGGTGCGGGAGTGCGCCCGGATGCAGCGCCTGCCTGTGGTCAACTTTGCCGCCGGCGGAGTGGCGACGCCAGCCGACGCCGCATTGATGATGCAGCTGGGGGCGGACGGGGTCTTTGTGGGCTCAGGCATATTCAAGTCCGAGAATCCGGAGGCCATGGCACGGGCCATAGTGGAGGCAGTGCACCATTACGATGATGCCGCCCTTCTGGCCCAAGTATCCAAGGGGCTTGGCGCAGCCATGAAGGGGCTGGATGCGGCCAGCATCCCGGAGTCGGAAGCCCTGCAGACCAGGGGTTGGTGAAGCCCGGCGGAGCCAGCCGCAAGTGACGCGCATTGGTGTTTTAGCCCTGCAGGGGGATGTCTCCGAGCATATTCTTGCTCTGCAGAGGGCCGCGCCGGACCTGGAGGTGGTGGCGGCAAGAAGGCCGGGCCAGATAGAGAGGTGCCAGGCCCTGGTTATCCCGGGTGGAGAGAGCACCACAATCCGCCGCCAGATGGATAGCAGCGGCATCACCGCCGAGCTGGTGGCAACTGCCCGGTCCGGCATTCCCGTCCTGGCCACATGTGCCGGGATGGTCTTAATCTGCAGGGAGATTGTGGGAGAAGGCCGGTTCAGGCCGCTGGGCCTGATGGACATAGCAGTCAGCCGCAATGCCTTCGGAGCGCAGAGAGAGTCCTTCGAGGCGGATCTGGATTTCAAGGAACTGGACCGGCCTTACCGGGCGGTCTTCATCCGTGCTCCCCTCATAGTCGGGGCGGGCCAGGGCGTAGAAGTGCTGGCCCGGCTGGATGAAGGGGTGGTGGCGGCACGGGAGAAGAACCTGATGGCTCTGGCTTTTCACCCTGAGCTGACCGATGATTCCAGGATTCATCGGATTTTCCTGGATATGCTGGAGGATTAGATTATGTTCTCAGAGAAGGACCTGGTGGAGAGAAGCATAGAGGATATGCAGGCCGAGGCAAAGGAGCTTTTGGCCGAGGCGGAGCGGCTGAAGATGGAGCATGAGGCAGCGCTACAAAAGGAGATGCTCCTGCGAAATCAGTCTGTGGAGGCCAGGCCGGTCGACCCTGCCGAGGCGGAGAGGCTCTGGCAGGAGGCGGAGGAGCTGAACGATTCAGCCAGGGAGGGCCTGCGGCTCTCTATGGAGAAGAGGCTGAGGGCTGCCGATCTCCAGCACAGAATCAAGATCCATGATCAGATAGAGGCCATGGACCGGTCGGATGAGATCTGGAGCGAGGCGGCAAAAGCGGGAAGAAGATAGGGGCTAATCTTCCGCTTTATTTCTTTATAATGCTTAAATTTTATTACCTTTACAATCCCCAGCATTCAATTCCTCTGCATTCAATCCCTCAGCATTCAATCCCTGATCCACTTTGCTTGGCCTTGAGTTCGCCTTCACTGCAATTGAAATTTATGGATGGGGGAGCGAAAGGCACAAGTATGGTCCGTGCTAGCCTGCATCACGGAGCTACATTTGACTGAGAAAAACCAGCCTCTTCTGGCCCTCATCGGCTCATGTCTGGCCGTATTCTTTTCCGGTGCCCTGACCTTCGGCTTTCCCGGGGCCATGGCTGCCTTCTGGCAAAAGATGTTCGGGGTGGGAGCTGGCGCCACCGGACTGATAATATTCTTTATGCTGGCGGCGGTGGGCGTATTCATGTTCCTGGTGGGCCGCTGGCAGGAGCGCTGGGGGCTGCGGGCGATGATGGCATTGGGTGTGGCGCTCACCGCAATCGGCTCGGTTCTGGCCTCCCAGGCCGCCGGGATTTCCACCATTTATGTCTGGGCTGCCCTGAACGGCACTGCCTCATGCTTTCTTTATGTTCCGGCTCTGACCCTGGTGCAGTGGTGCTACCCCCATAAGAGAGGGCTGGCGGCAGGAACTGTGAGCATGGTCTTCGGCCTGGCTGCTGCAGTTATGTCTCCCCTATTCGGCCTGATGCTCTCCGCCTGGGGATATGAGGCCATGAACCTGGCCCTGGCCGCACTCACCCTTGCCGTGGGTCTCCTGGGTGCCTATCTCGCCCGACCGCCCCAGGCATGGCTGGAAGCTGCCGCAGACCGGAAAAGCCCGGCAAAGGCAGCGGAGGGTGCCGATCCAAGAGCAGAGCAGAGCGTAGGAGAGAGCCCGAATATAGTTCCCGCCAGGTCTTATACCGTCAGCCAGAGCCTGCGCACCAGAAGCTTCTGGATGCTCTGGCTCACTTGGACCCTGGCCGGGGCGGCAGGGGTCTCCATGACCATCCTGGCCACCGGGTACGGTCTCTCCCTGGGATTGCCACTCTCTTCCGCAGTCCTTCTCCTCACCGCCTTCAACCTCACTAACGGCATCAGCCGTCTGGCCAGCGGCATACTCTCCGATCGCTATGGAAGAAGCCGGGTCATGAGCCTGGCCTTCCTGGCATCCGGCCTCGCCTATCTCCTCCTTGCTCAGGCGGAGGGACTGCTCTCCTCTGCCCTTCTGGCGGCGGTGGTGGGCTTTTCCTTCGGGACACTCTTTTCCGTATCCGCTCCCCTGGTGGCGGACTGCTTCGGACTGGAGCACTTCGGAGCTATCTTCGGACTGGCCTTCGCCGCCTATGGCTTTGTCTCCGGGCCCCTGGGGCCTACACTCTCCGGATATATTCTGGATATAACCGGCGGCAATTACTCCCTGGTCTTTTTCTATCTGAGCCTCTTTTCCCTGCTGGCCTCGCTCTGCATCCGGCAGGTGCTGCCGCCTGCAGGATCATGAAGGCCGGAAGAGACCGATGTGGAAGCTGGCTTTGGCCATATACGAATACAGACAGAAGAGGAGCGCCCCGGCCAGGCCGCTGTACGAGGAGCAGCCAATGGCAGACGGCCAGGGCATAGAGTTCATCCTTTTCATTTCCACTTTGGGAAGGTGAGCGCAGCCAAGAGCAGATGGTAAAGGAGGCCTTTGCGCTTTTCGCTCACAATCATCAGATCATCGGAGGTAGTAATAAATCTTTCTATAATAGTATTAATGCAAATGGCACCGATAGGAAATGGTGAAGGGGTTTTGGATCGAAAGAGGGTAGGCAGAAAGCTTTTTCCGTACTCAAAGCGATTTGTCCCGGAACATCTCATACTCTTTCCTGGATTTCAGCGGTGGGAATATGGAAAAAAGGATATGTGCATCAATAGGACTGATCCTGGCCCTGGCCTCGATGATGTCGTCTGCCGGTAGCGAGGAATCGCCGCAGCTCACAGTCTTTTGCGGAGCTGGCCTCAGCGGTGCTTTCAATGAGATCGGGCAATTATACCAAAACGCCAGCGGCATAATGGTTGAATTCAACTTCGATGGCGCTCCGGCACTTCGCGCCCAGATTGAGCAGGGAGCCTATGCCGATCTGCTGGCATGCGCGGATTATAAGCACATGAATGCCCTCCGGGCAGAGGGCTATGTCAACAATAGTACAGTCAGAACCTTTGCTGAAAATGAAATGGCGGTGGTGCTTCCCCTCCACAATCCGGCCAATATTTTAAGCCTGGCGGATCTTGCCCGTCCCGGAACTTTAGTTCTCATGGGAACGCCAGAGCTGCCAGCAGGATACCATGCGCGAGAGGTTTTAAGCAAGCTCGCCAACGATTCCCAATACGGCCCTGATTACAGGGACAAGGTCATGGCCAACATAGTCTCCCAGGAGACCACCGTAAACCGCATTGTATCCAAGGTCGCTCTGGGTGAGGCCGATGCAGGATTTGCTTTTGCATCCGATGTAAGCCCGGCCATGGTGGGCAAAGTCACCAAGATATCGATCCCGGATAGATATAATGTAGCGGTTGACTTTCCCATTGGCGCTTTGAAGCAGTCCCGCCATGCCCGGGAAGCGCAGAATTTCATCGATCTGGTGATCTCTCCGCAGGGACAGGCGGTGCTGGAAAAGTACGAATTCATCCCGGCGGCGGCAATGGATTGAGCAGCTCTAATATTTTATAATCTGCAGGTGATAAAAGATGGAAAAGCTGGATGTGCTGGCGGATGCAAAGAGGCGCTTCATCTCTGTGCTGGAATCGCAAAGAATAGGGGGCGGAGAGTCCATCGATCTCACGGAAGAGGTGGTTGTAAGCGGTCCCCTCAGCTCCAAAGAGGCCCTGGGAGAGACGGAGAGGGATGACTTTCCTCTTCTGCGGGGAAAGGAGGTTTTGATGCAGGCCGTTTGCCGGGGCGAAGCAGGCCAGGCCTTCACATCCAGTTCAGGCAGCTTCCGGGGAAGTATTGAAGAAGTGCTGAAGATGCCACTGAATGAGAGCTTCGGGCGCGCCGTGCTGATCGCAACCATGAATGCCGTTTTGAGAAGCCTCGGCCTGATAGAGAATACGGTGCACTGCAGGGATGAAGGCCCCGGGAGATGCGCCTCCTCAATCTCGGAGTGGATCAGAGAGCAGGGAAGCGATATGGTCGGCCTGATAGGCATGCAGCCAGCTCTTCTGGAAGCCCTGGTTGGGGCCCTCGGTCGAGATAGGGTGATGGTATCGGACCTGGCCGAGGCAGGGGCAGTTTGCTTTGGCCTGAAAGTGATGGACGGCATGGACTCTTCTCAGATCTTTGAAAAATGTCCGCTCATCTTGATCACCGGATCCGCTCTGGCCAATGGCACCATCGATGATCTGATGGAGAAAGCGGGGAAAGGGCGCAGCAGGGTGGTCTTCTTCGGCAGCACTGCGGCGGGAGCGGCTTACCTCATGGGATGGGAGCGATGGTGCCCCTGCTCTACATAAAGCTCGGAATGATGGAATAAAGTCAATTCTATTTCCGGCCAGAGCTATGATGCTCGGATAATGCAGTCGGGTTCGATCTCTGCTGATGAATAGGATTTCTAAAATCTTAATATTTTTTTGCACTGAGAGAGCTCTTCAAGCAAAAAAATAGCTTTGCCGGGAGCCGATCGTCCCGGCATACTTTCTTTTCTTCTAGTCCGTTCCCATGATATGCCCTATGATCCTGCCGTAAGCCGGACGGGCGATGAATGTGCCCAGTATTACGCCCAGGATGATGATCAGAGCAAATCCGGTGAGAGAGCCGAAGCCCATGAAGAGCAGAGGAAGCATGGCCACCGAAGTTGTTGCCGCAGCTCCCAGAATGATAACGAATGCTCGGGAGAGCCGGGAGATATAGACCTTGCTGGTGGTGGCCGCAATCTTGCCCACTCCTGCTTTCTCCGCAGCATCCGCTGCCCTCTCCTTGATGCTTCTCTGGGCCGAGGAGACGATCGCCTCGCCGCCTCGCAGCAGCTCATCGGTGATGATCACCAGCTGATCCACGCCGGTTCCTATGACCATGATGATGCCGGCCAGGCTGGCCAGGTCCAGCTGCCATCCGGCAGCGGCCCAGACTCCCAGCATCATCAACACCTCAGAGAAGGAGGTGGTGATCATGGGCAGCACTATCCTCCTCTCCCTGTACCGGTAGTATATCATGCCCGCCACCGCTAAAAGCGCTATCAGGCCGGCTACCACCATCTGCATCTTGAACTGACTGCCTAAGGCAGCCGAAACCTGTCCAGAGCCCACAATCTCCACATTGACCGGCAGAGCGCCCTCTCGCAGGTGGATGTTCAGCATCTTGGCCTTCTCAGCTCCCGCATCGCCCGTTCCCACAGTTGCCTGCATTCTTCTTGTGGGAGCCTTGTTCAGGCTGGATGCCAGCTCCGGAGCCAGGGGAGCGGAAAAGATCTCCTCCTTGTCCAGATACATGGATATGTAATGATCCTCCGGATTCCTGGTTGCCCCGGCATCTATGGCCGCCTTCTGGAATGCGGCCGCTCCCTCCTCGGACAGTCCGAAGGGAACACCCCAAACCTCGTTGTCCTTAGCCGGTATCTCCACCGACTCCACGGCATCGCCATAGAGAACATGTGTCGTCTCATTATTCTCCGTCTGGATCCTTATCTCAAACTTGCCCGGCTTGCCCACAATCTCCTGGGCCTGGGCCACATCCGCCCCAGCCATATCGATTAGTATGAACCTGGATCCCACAGTCTTTACCTTGATGTCCTGCAATCCCAGGCGGTTGAGTTTGGAGTCGAGAACCCTCTTGGTATTGAGCATGGTCTCATCGGTGACCCCCTCTACAAAGGTGTCCTCCCCTTCCGGAACCCGTCCTCCGACGGCAGCGAGCAGATCATTGAGAGACTCTCTGGTGACATTGGTCAGGATCTCGTAGCGGACAGGGGCAACATTGTAATTGAGCTTGACATCGGCGTCCAGATTCTTTTTGAGGTAGCTGATCACAATGCTCTCGGGAGATGCGGGTATGGTGATCTTTGTGCTGTTCTCCCCTGCGGCAGCCTTGGCTCCCAGGTAGCCCAAATTTTCCGCAACGCTGGTCTCAACTATCCCAGGAACCATAACCACATAGTTCTGAGCCCTCTTCTCCACGGAAGTGGCATTGAACTGGTATTCCAGAATTCTCTCCGGGGAGACATCGATCTGGGCCTCTGCGCCCTGCAGTTGCAGCTGCAAGTAGCTTCCTCCCTCCAGGTCCAGCCCGAATTTCAGGCCGAAAAATCCAATGGAGATTATGGCCAGGGCTACAGCGACGGCGTACAGCACGACACGTTTGTCCTTGGACAGATCTTCTATGAGGCTCATCTCTTCTGCCCCCTTGCCAGCTTCTTAGGTCTTCCCAGATACCATCTCAGCCCCTGGGCATTGGTTACCCAGGTATTGAATACATCCGCCGCCAGGCCGAATATCAGAACCATGGTCATATCAGCGATGATATCCATTCTGGTGAAAGAGGGGACTATCAGATAAAGGAAGTTGGAGATAATGATCAGTGCAATCACCGCAGAAATGGTGGTGCCGGCCATGGTCAGGCCGGTTTGCATAGCTCCTTTTATCTTCTCGTCCACATCGCCTTTTCTCTTCAAAACCCTCATGGAGAGAAGAATATCGGTGTCAACCGAATAGCCGATCAGCATGAGAAGAGCTGCAACCGTCCCCAGGGACAGCTCCACCCCGGTCAGGTTCATGGAGGCGGCTGCGATCAGAATATCAGCGAGGGCGCAGAGGACCACCAGCGCTGAGATCACAAATTTTCGGAAGACCACAAAGACCACTATGGCCATGAATATGAAGGAGAGCGGCAGGTATCTGGCCACCTGGGACTGCAGCTCCTTGCTGTAAATCGGCCCCATGTGCCTGATATCAGGACTTTCGAACCTGTCATTGGCCAGCTTAACCAGCTGGGAATACTCCAGGTCGCTCATGGGCCCGAACTGGAGCATATATCTGTTGCCGATGTCCCTGACGTCCTGCAGGGGATATGCGGCAAATTCAGCCGCCACACTCTCTTCCGATCCGATTCCCGGCACTGTGATCAGAGTGCCTCCTGTAAACTCTATGCCTAGCTTCACAGGCGAGCCTGTGGAAACATAGGTCACCCCCAAACTGATAAGTGCCAGTATGATGACCGCTATTGGAACCAGCATTATCTGCCTGGGTGGGTACTTAGAGATGATATCCTCCAGTTCCATGCAATTCTCCTCGAACTTCCCTTTAGCTTTAAGACCAGTGCAATGCAACTTTCCTTTAAATATATCACTTGCTGTTCTAGCGCTTCATAAGAATATTTCAATCTATTTACAGCTTGTCGTCTGAACTCCCGCCAATCCTGCCCTGAAATAAGCTCTTAGCGGGCAGAAAGATCAAACCTTCTCCCACTTCTTGAGCTTTGCCACCTGAGAGAGGGTGCTGCCCCTTCGGATCTCCTCATAGAGCCGGCTCTCAGTCTTCTCCACCTCTTTAGCCCTCCTGGCGATCTCGTAGGCCCTTTCCTTGGGAATTACCACCACTCCGCTCTCATCGCCCACGATATAGTCGCCGGGCCGGACCGCCTGGCCGGCGCAGGTTATCTCGGAGTTGATCTCCCCCATGCCCTTGGGATCGCCGGCATTGGGGGTGATTCCGGAGGAGAATATGGGGTAGTTCATGGCCCGGATCTCATCCACATCCCTCACCGCCCCGTCGATTACAGCTCCCTCGATTCCTTTGATCTTGCAGCTCAATGTGGCCAGACCCCCCCAGGGGGCGATGAAGTTGCTGCCGTTATAAATCACCAGGACATCGCCCGGTCCGGCCAGATCTATGGCCTCCACCGGCTTGGCCCAGTCTCCGGCAAAGGTCTGCACAGTCACCGCCCGGCCCACAATCTTAGAGCCCAGATTGATGGGAAGGATGCCTTTCATGGCTCCCTTGCGGTGCATGGCATCGGAGATGTTGGAGGAGGACACCTCCCTGAAGATGGCTATCATCTCCTCCTCCCGGCTGACCTTGGCTCCGCCCTGGCTCTGGGCGTGGTCTATGGCCTCGCGAATCTTTCTTGCCGAGCCGGTCACATCAGCGCTCCGAACTATGCTGCCGCCCACGATGACTATGGCCGCGCCGCTGGCTACGGCCTCTGCTCCGGTGAGGGCATCTATGCCTCCCGCCGCCGCGACAGGAGTTGCTACCTCCTTCACGATATCCCTCAGGAAATCGATGGTATCTCGGCCTGTCATCTGCTGGTCTATGCCCACATGAACGCAGATGTAGTCCACTCCCAGGGCCTCCAGCTCCCGGGAGCGCTTTACCGGATCGGGCACAGTGAGTAGATCCAGCATTATCTCTACCCCGTACTTCCTGGCCGCCCTCATGGCATCCTCAATGGTGGCGTTGTCTGAGGAGGCCAGAATGGCCACTATATCCGCCCCGGCCTTGGCTGCCATCTCTACCTCCATGGCACCCGTGTCCACAGTCTTCATATCGGCCACGATGCGCACTCCAGGAAGGGCCTTTTTCATCTCGCGCACGGCGTTCATTCCCTCGCTCTTGATCAGTGGCGTTCCCGCCTCAATCCAGTCAGCACCGCCCGAGACTGCCTCTTTAGCTATCTGAATAGACCTGTCCAGCTCCAGTATATCCAGTGCTACCTGTAGAATGGGTTTAATATTACATCACCACACAACAGCACAAGCTAAAAGCAAATTGATGCATGGTATATAAAATGAAGCTGGCAGAGATTTCTGAGATAGATCTTGGGGAGAGCCCCTACCAGGAGCAGAGCCTGACCTTTACCAAGCTGCACGGAAACGGCAACGACTTCATTTTAGTGGATGAGATGGCCAGGCCCCAGGTGGCTGAAAAAGACAAGAAGAGGTTTGCTATCGCATGCTGCCACCGCCACTGCGGCATAGGCGCGGATGGGGTCTTGTTCCTCTCCGGCAGCCCCAGGACTGACTTGGGCATGAGGCTCATCCAGCCGGACGGATCGGAAGCAGAGATGTGCGGCAATGGCATCCGCTGCCTGGCCAAGTATGCCTGGGACCGGGGATATGTGGGCGAGCAGTTCGATGTGGAGACGCTTGCTGGCATAATCCCGGTGCAGCTCCGGGAAGAAGATGGCTCTTTCTGGGCCAAGGTGAACATGGGCCAGCCCAGATTCGACCGGCCTTCCATACCCGCCTCCGGCTCAGGAGAGCTGTTGGAGGAGAGAATGGGGGACTATGCAGTTTCCGCAGTCAATACCGGCGTTCCCCATGCCGTGGTCATAGTGGATGATCTGGATCTGGATATCATGAAGCTGGCTCCTTCCATCAGACACAATAGCCTCTTTTTAGAGGGGGCCAATGTCAATTTCGTCAAGCTTGGCCGGAACCTGGAGATCAGAACCTTTGAGAGAGGCGTAGAGGGAGAGACGCTCTCCTGCGGGACGGGATCGGTGGCTGCGGCCAGTGTGGCCCGCCGGCTGGGACTGGCGGGAGATGAGGTTGTCGTCCAGACCAGGGGCGGCCCGCTGATTATAAATTTCGAGGGACAAAGCGCATTTATGGAGGGGCCGGCTGTGACCGTGTTCTCTGGAGAGCTATCACAGGAATACCTCTGGAATCTTTATCCCGAGGCTTGATCATGGATACGATAGGCAGAGGGACATCAAAAGCAGCAATCCTTTTAAAGATAGGCCTGTTTTTGGCCCTCCTGGCTTTGGGCTGCACCATGCTGTTTCCGGCGGCAGCCGAGCACTATGTGATGGAGATCGGCAGCAAGAGCAATCCCAACGCCCATCTCTTCGCCTATGACCAGAAGTTTCGGGAGAGCACCCGGCTCCAGAATGCGCCCATGAAGATGGTGGCATCCAAGGAGTTTACCGATGCCACCCGCCTATCCACAAGCATGGCTCTCAAGATGGAGCCCAATCTCACCCAGATGAACATCGAAGCCGATTTCATAGGCATCGGACGCATCGATTACCTGGTGTTCAATCCGGATGCTGACTTCACGTCGGGCGAGATGAAAAACGTGAGAGAGAGAGATGTGATGTCGCGCATCAATCATATGTTCGTGGGCAACTTCTCCATAGAAGAGCAGATCCTGGTGGCGAAAGGCCATATGTGCGAGGATGGGTATCTGCCCTGTGCCTGAAAAGACAAACGGTCTGATAAATCTCAGTTCTATTCCTTTTCCAATTCCATTCTGGCCGCCTTCAGTCTTTTGATGCTCATATAGTACCGAATCAGCAAAACCAATCCGGCCCCCGCCAGGATGGCCATTATGATCATCAGGGCTACAGGAGCGCTCTTGCTATAGTAATTGACCTCGATATAGGGTATTTGGCTGGTATTGTTCCAGGTCAGAATGCTCCCGGTGTCAGCATCCTGGAATATGTCCGGCTCGGGACGGGCTATGCCCAGGCTGCGAGAGCCGGTGGAATAGCCGGGAGGCAGAATTATTCGCACCGGCTCCGGATGGCGAATGGGAAGTATGAACTGCTGGCCCTGCCTGGATATATTGTAGACCAGCGTCCCTTTGACCTGCCTCTCGAATACCAGGCTGTATATATGGTCCCCTCTATGGAATTGATAGCTGCTGTTGAAGCTCACATTGCTCCCGCTCTCATCAAGCAAAGCCATCTCCTCCGCCTGGCCAGAGAGGGTGAGATTGGCTTGGCTGCCGTTTACGGGCAGGATAACCTTCATTTCATGCTCGAAAAGAATGTAGGTGGTGCCATTAAAAAACGGGTCAGATCCATGGGGCTCAGATCCATTGCCCTGCAACTGGGCAGAGGAGGCAAGAAAGACGCTCACCAGTAAAGCCGAGAAAATCAGGCCCGCTTTGAGAAGATGCTTGCACATCGATTATCAATACTGAATGGGCTGCTTTATCAAATGCGCGCCTGCTTTAAAGCCTCTTTCCCTTTCAGGAGCAAAGTCTTATCTTGAAAAAGGATGACTGAGCTGCCGTGCCATTAGATGCTTGCCAAATATCCCCGTCCATCCATTCAAAGGTAAAGGCTTTTCTCATAGATCTGGACGGAGTTCTTTATGTCGGCTCCCAAGCAATTCCCGGAGCCAGGGAATGCCTGGAGCGGATGGATGATCTGGGATACAGCTACAGATTCGTCTCCAACTCCACCCGACGCTGTCGAGCCTCGGTGGCAGAGCGTCTGGCGGGCCTGGGATATGATATCCCTGCCCGGCTGATATTCACTCCCCCTCTTGCCGCCATCGAGCATATGAAGCGGCGGGGGAAGGAGAGAGGCTACTTGCTTGCTACCAGAGATGTGCAGCGAGACTTTTTGCAGGCAGGGATCAGAATTGTCGAGGATGGGGCGGACTATGTAATCGTGGGCGATGCGGCAGAAGGCTTTACCTATGAGAAACTCAACTGTGCCCTTGGCCTTGTCCTCGATGGAGCGGATATGCTGGCACTGGAGATGGACCGGTACTGGAAGCAGCCACAGGGATTGTCTCTCTCTGCTGGCCCCTTCGTAGCCGCTCTGGAGTATGCTACGGGAAAGAGGGCAGAGCTGATGGGAAAGCCATCCCGGCAGTTCTTCCAGATGGCCCTAAACGACCTGGGGCGGAAGCCCGGCAATGTGGCCATGGTCGGAGATGACATTCATACCGATGTGCTGGGAGCCCAGAAGATGGGCATGCAGGGCATCCTGGTCAAGACCGGAAAGTATAGGGCGGATTGGACGCAGCTATCCGGAGCAAAGCCGGATATGGTCTGCGATTCGCTAGCCTCCCTCATCCATCGCCTTTGAGCATATCCTCTTACAGTCTACATCCTCTACCAATATCCTCTACCAGTGCATGTCTTCTGCCAATACTCTCTACCAATATTCTCTAGCAATATCCTCTAAAAGCGCCGATCCTTTTCTCCGGGCTCCGGGCATAAGAGTTAATTAACTGCATGGCGCAAATAGCTTTTCTGATTCAGGATCGATCCTCACGGGTATCCTGAGAAAAGGAGAGAGGAGGCTAAATTTGAAGAGATTTGATTCCCTGCTGGAAAAGGACATCTCCGGTTATTCAGGCAAATTTTCCCAGCTCATCGTCCATGCTCCCGCCCTATACCGGCTGATGACCAGGCTTTTGGATGATCGTGATCTTCCCAAGCAGATGTCACCCCTGGTCATAGCGGCCATTGCCTATTTCATTCTTCCCGAGGACATCATACCGGAGGAGCGATACGGTCCGGCTGGTTATGTGGACGATATCTATCTTTGCGCCTTTGTGGCCAATGAGGTGATGAAGCAATCGGGATCTTTAGATATATTGAATCGGAATTGGGATGGCGATGTGCCAGCCGACCAGATCGTAAAGGAGATACTGACCAGGGAGAGGGAGCTGATTGGTGAGCAGAAGGAGCGCATAATGCAGTACATAGGCTACGATCAGTTGGGCGTCTCTCCATCCGATAGCATAGACTAGAAAAAATGCCCCTTTTCCAGCCCTTTTCTCTTTTAATACCGCTCTATTGCTTTGCTCTGACGGGCCGGTAAGGCCTTCTGGTCTGTTTGCCGCAAAAGAGGCAGGTGGCAGTGATAACGCCCTGCCTCAGCCTAATCCTAACCTTTTCCGGTGCCAGATAACCGCCGCAATGCCGGCAGAATAGATGCTTGAGAGCAGAGGGCATTCTCACCCTGGTGCGGGTGCTTATGCTTCGGGCGATCTGAACATATCTGTCGCTTCGCTCCGGATGATTTAGATGGGCCTCATCCGCCAGGCGAAATAACCTCTCCATCCTCTCCCTGGCCAGATCTCTGGCTTTATGGCTGTCTTTTCTCCTTCTCACGCTCAATTGAAGATGGCGGATTGTATTTTAAAACCATCGGCTCTCGAAAGCCTATTTCCTCAAAAACCTATTTCTAGAGGATGAAAGGACTTTATGGCCATGTCTGACATACCCCACCCTTTTAAGATCACTCCCGAGATGGAAGAGTACATCCGGGCCCGCTCCACCGACCTGCGGGTGGCCACCACCTGCGAGGGCCCTCTGCTCTTCTCCATAAGGATCAGCCCTCCCAAGCCCACCGATCGGATATTGACTGTGGCCGGTCGCAAAGTCTATGTCTCTGCGGTTCAGGCTCCCTACATCAAGGCCATCGATGCCAGCATGCTGCCGCGCTGCGCATTGGAGAAGAAGAGCGCAGGAAGATGATTCTTTTCAGAGCAGCGTCAGCGTTTCCAGGATGGAATATGCTAAAAGCATCAGAGAGCTCTGCATTGATAGAGAGCAGCGCAGCCAGACGGCTCGATTTTCTGGGCGGAGAGAGCATAGGGATTATCGGCTGCGGTCACCTGGGAAGGGCCATAGCATTGCAGCTTGTCTCTGGCGGATTTCCTGTTGATCGGCTCAGGGTTTCCCGGGGCAAAAGCGATGGATCTCTGGAGAAGATCCTTGACGCCGGGCTAGGGCCTTGCCTGGCGGGAAATGAGGGGATCTGCCGGGAATGCAGCATCATATTCATCTGCATCCGCCCCCAGTCCCTGCCGGAACTGGAGGATCTGGCTTTTCCCAAGGATGCCCTGATCGTCTCCTGCCTGGCTGGTGTATCCCTGTCGTCCATAAAAGGCCTCCTGGGAGTTGATGCAGTGAGGATGATGCCCAGCGGCCCGGACAGCATTATCGAGGGGAAGGGAATTGCTGCCATATATCCTCATAATCAGGTTCTCTCCAGGATTCTGCAAGGGCTCAGCCTGCGGGTCTTTGAGCTTTCAGCGGAGGAGCAGATGCACGTTTTTACGGCAGGGATATGCCTTCCCGCCGCCCTGCTGGCATCTGGCGAGGGTGAGGGCGGGATAGAGCGTGCATGTAGGAGCCTATCCCGGGATTATCCGGACTTTCCGGAGATCTGCAGCTGGGCCAGGGATGTGCTGCCGCATTTCGAGAAGGAAGAGGATAAAAAGGATTACATAAGGAAG
>CALMJN010000285.1 GCA_937864385.1 uncultured Methanosarcinales archaeon
CAAACCGCCTCTTTCCCCGGAAACCTGGATGCCGACTCCTCCAGAAGCTGGTGGACCTGCATGGTAGCCTCCCCGTTTTTTGTTTTGCCTTGCCCCATAGTCTATTGCATCGCCGGAAGCCTTTCAAACGCAGCGGCCCCGACGGCCCCGCAGGGCGGAGGATACCGCTGCGGCAAGAGCACCGCTTCCCATGCCGCCAGCAACAATGGGCATGGGACCGAGGAAAATCCTTCCCTCGCTATCCGGGGGCAGGACCTCCCTGGCTTCCAGGAGAGATGCCGCAACGGCATAAGGGGAATGAGTGTGAACGATAGCTTGATGGGATGTGCATTGGTAGACCGCTCGGTGGACGCAGATCTCGCTGCTGGCTATGGCATCCTCCGGGCAGGAGCCTCGCAAATCCACTTCCACCACGCCATCTTCGTCCAGCTCATCCAGCATGCTGCCGGTGCAGGTTATAAAGATCTTGTCTCCATCCAGCAGGCTGATATTTCCAAATCGGGAACTTGTTAGTCCGGCCTGGATCAGCTTTTTGCCCAGGCGGGATATCTCCTGCCAGGGATAGTGGCCATCTACAGGCAAACCAGCCTCACCCCTTCTCCAGCAGCCGGAAAGGGAGAGATTTGTGGTCCAGCTCTCCGAAAGCTCCTAGAAGATCTATCTTTATCTGATATTCTCCCGGCGTCCAAAAGCTGGTCTCCCAGCGGGCGGAGAATACTCCGTTTCCATCGAAGTCGTCCATGGGTATCTCCATGTCTCTGTCTGGGCCGATGATATTGGCATTGATGCTCTTGACCTCGCCCTTCCCCTCGGCCTCGATCATGACCGGCTCGCCCACCGCCGCTTCTTCCCGGTTCAGGTCGACCTCTCCCAGAGCCGGGATGTACAGATTTGATCGACCTCTATCCAGGCTCTGCAGAGCTGCGGTCAGATTGAGGGCGCCATATCCGAAGGTATTGTCCCTGCCTGATGCCCCCAGGTCGTCTGCCGTCTTCAGCAGAATCCTCTTCACATCAGAAGGGGAAAGGCTCTCCTCCGCCTCCAGCAGCAGGGCGGCACCACCTGAGACCAGGGGGACAGCCATTGATGTGCCGCTCACCGAGCTTTGATCGCTCTTGGAGCCTGCCAGTGCGGAGACTATATCCACGCCCATGGTGACCAGATCGGGCTTGATCTCGCCGCCGGTCGTGGGACCACGGGATGACAGCTCGAAGATGTCGCCGGAATCGTCCACAGCGCCCACGGTGATCACATTCTCCGCCTCTCCCGGCACCACAATGGATGCCTCTCTCGGTCCGGAGTTCCCGGCGGCCACGCACATGATAAGGCCCTCTTGCACCATCCTGTTACAGGCCTCATCCAGGAGAGAGGAGCCCCCGGATGGTCCCTCGCCCCCTACGGAAAAGGATATAACCCGAATTTTGTAGATATCCTTGTTTTCCAGACACCATTCCAGAGCCTTGAGTGCATCGGAGGTATAGCAAGCCCCATCCCGGTCCATGACCTTTATCACCACCAGCCCCGTATCCGGGGCTACGCCCATGCCCTCCTCGCCCCCAATCAGGCTAGCACAGTGGGTGCCGTGGCCGTTGTCGTCATAGGCCTCGGTCTGGTTGTTTACGAAGTCCTTGAAGGCCAGGATCCGGCCAGAGAGCGCCTCATGACCCTCGTCCGCTCCGGTGTCGATGAGGGCCACATTGACTCCCTTCCCCGTATAGCCCTTATAGCCCCTGGGATCATCGATCCTCCTCGGAGGAGATGATCTAACACGCGAATCGGTTTTCTCTTCCGGCTGCGCCAGCACCTTGAGCTTTTGATCCTTATAGATGGCTTTTACTCCCTCGCTGCTGGCGATCTTTTCCAGCCGGTCTGATGGCACTGTTAATGCAGATATGGGAAGAAGTCTGAATTCATTGGATGCAGAGGCCTGGCGGCTGGCATTGTCCTCATGAAGAACTATCACTTTCTGCTCTTTGTCGCCCTGCTCCTCCAGGCTGTCCTCTATGCCGTTGCCGTTTAGATCATTGGGATCTCTGATGGTGAGGCTCCTCGATTCATCCTTGGCGGCATTGCCCGATCGATCCACAGCGATTATGGTGACCCTGTAATTTGCCGGGGGCAGATTGGAGCCGCAATATCCGGTGAACCTTCCGTCTCGATCCAGGTCGAGCATGAGGTTCATGCGATTGCCTACATCGGCAAAAACTGTTTCAATTCCCGCCTCATCATGAACATAGGCATTGATCTCCGCTCTGGGCGATCCGATCTTCAGGGAAGAGGGGCTGACGCTCACCCCCATGATCACCGGGGGGCGGCCGTCATCCTCACTGGAATTGAAGTAGCTGCTATACTCTTTCTCAAACCAGATGCTGGCCTTGTTCTTCTCCAGAGCGTCCTGCACCGGAAAGCTGGCCGCAAGGCTCAGAAGAGCTGCCAGCAGAATAAGACAGGCAATGGATTGGAAGTTCACTTAACTGCAATTATTAATTCCAGTGCTCTTATATCTGCCGGTAGCAGCCACCGCTATTTTCCTTAAGTCTTCCCTGGAATATAGGAGGCCGAATTGGCCTGCCAATCCCTCCAGGAGTATATTGAGGCATCATAGCCCTGCAATGTCAAAGCCAGCCAGATCATGGATGCTTTGACACCGGTATTGGTGTAGACCACCACCGGCCTGCTTTTATCCAGGGATGAGAACAGACGGCCCAGGGCGGCGTCATCCTTTATTTTCTTGCCCTCCAATACCCGGTCATAGGGGATGCTAATGCTGGAGGGGATCGATCCCGCCTCAAATTCTGCCGCTCCCCGGGCATCTATGATCTGCGCCTCACCGCTTTTTACAAAGGAATACGATGCCAGAAGATCTTCCTTTAAGCGGGGAGTATAGTTGACAGGAAGAAGATGCAGCGCTGCGGCTGCCGTAGGCTCACCTGCCTTCACCCAGTCATCCATTCCCCCGTCCAGAAGGCTCACATTGCCATGGCCGAGGTACTTCATGATCCAGTAGACATAGGTAGCTGCCGATGGCCCTCCGCCGCAGGGCTGACACTCGCCGTAGATGAGCACAGAATCATCCTGGCTGATGCCGGCCCCTCCCAGGATCGCCGCCATCTCCGGGGCAGTCTTGAGGGTGCCGTTCCAGAGAAAATCGGTGTAGGGAATGCTTATGGCTCCGGGTATATACTCGATGGGCTCCGGGCTGATATCGAGAATAATTTTGTATTCATGGACGCCTTGCAGGGGAGTCAGAAGCTCTTCTCTTCCGGCTCCTTTATCGAATTCTATCTCCCCCCACCCATCCGTTGCTCTGGCCTCGGAAGGATTGGATATGTTCAATTGCAGAAGCCCAGGCCCTTTAAAAGGCAGGCTCTGCCAGTCCGGGGATGTGCCGCCTATGCCCGCGGAAGACGCCGCTATGCTCAAGGATATGGCTCCTGCTATCACCCCCGCCAGCAGCAGGAGGAGGACAAAGGCATTCTTTGCCATTGCTCCTGGCGGCAAAAGCATCCTTTTCATGCTGTGGAGTTCAGAGACGCTTCCTGATTGAGCGTTTGCTGGTTGATCCAGTAGTTCTCATAGGAGTAGAGCCGGGCATCATAGCCCAAAAGCTCCAGGGCATACCAGACCACGGATGCCTTGAGGCCGGTATTGGTGAAGACCACCACCGGCTGCTCTTTATCCAGTATGCCGAAGATCCGCTCCAGCCTGGATTCGTCTCTGAGCCTGTTGCCTGATATCACGCTCTCATAGGGTATATTGATCGCTCCGGGAATGGAGGAGGTTGCGAATTCTCCTATGCTCCTGGCGTCAACTATCTGAGCCTGGCCGCTTTCCACGTAGCTGTACTCTGCTGAGAAATTGGAGCTCACATCGGGGACGAAGACCTTGGCCGGCAGAATCCCTGCATCGGTTGAAGTGGGCAGTCCTGCCGCCGCCCAGTCCTCGACCATCCCGTCTAAAACCCTCACATTATCATGTCCCAAAGATCTCAGGATCCAGTAGACAAAGGTGGCCGGCGCAGGCCCACCGCCGCAGGGCATGCACTCTCCATATACGATCACCGCATCCTCACGGGATATTCCAGCATCGCCCAGAAGGGCAGCCAGCTCATCAGCGCTAAGCACCGCGGTATCGTTTAAAAATTGGGTATAGGGGATGACGATGGAGCCGAGGATGTGCTCTGTGGAGTTCTCGCTGATATCCAGATAAATGGTTTCGCTAGCCGCCTCTTCCAGGGGCGCAATCATGCTCTTTGTCCTCTCGCTCCGGACAATGACCTGGTTTTCTTCTGCCGTCTTGGGGGAGGCTTTCTCTACCAACTGGCTCTGGCTGGTTTTGATCGTGCTTGGGGCGGATGTATTTGCGGATTTATCATCAGATGCATTGGTCTCCTCAAATCCAGAGAGGGACTTGTTCCAGATGCCCACCCGGTTCTTCTGAGCCGTGTTCAGGCCCGCCATGACCGTTTCTTTCTCTCCGGCATCGGGATTGCCTATCTCATCCAGCTTGGCCATGGGGTCCCAGCCGCCGCCCCCCTGGCAGGCCTCGCAATAGGCTTCTCCTGCATATGCTCCATTTGCCAGCACCAATAGCGCCAATAGGGCTATACTAACCGCTCCCCACGAAAAGGAGCACGGATATGATCTCAAATGCTTCATACTCTCCCCATTTGATATGCATAAGATGATAATATAAATTCCTATGAGGCAAAGCCGCTTCTGGCAGCTACCTCGACCCGACCCAGACTCTCTTGAAGCTCATTGCCTCTCTGGTCCTTTGCCACCAGCACTATATCGTATGATCCCGGCTGCAATAGCGCCGTGGAAAACAGGCCCTGATAGAGCCCATCCGACACAACCAGCCGGCAGTAACCCTGGGCCTCTCTGGAATTCTGATAAGCGCGGGCTACAACCTGCAGCAGAGGATAGCGCGACTGAAGATCGACCCTGATGTTTATGCTGTCGCCCACCCTCAACTGAGATGGATTGATCTCCCCGCTCAAGAGGGATATCTGCTTGACCTGGCCGCCCATAATGGGATATCTGTCCATAGAGGTCGAGCTGATTTTATAGGGCTCATCCCCGAACCCATCCTGGCCGGGCATATCCTGGCCGGGGCCATTCATCTCGTCCTGGCCGCTGTAATCGCTCCAGAGGTTTCCGCTCAGAGGGTATTGTCTATTCCAGATGTTGTTGCCTCGATCATCGGCCTGAATGGCGTTCTCTATGATGCGGTTGCCGTAGATGCTATTCTTTCCCGATTCCAGGAATAATCCCGTCTGGCTCCCGGAGATGTTGTTGAAGGCCACGGTATTGCCCTCGGAGCGGCTCTGAATCTGCAGTCCGTAGCGCCTATTGTAATTTATCTCATTTCCGGTGATGCTATTGCCGCTCGAGGCCTCCATGAGGGTGATGCCGGCCACAGCATTATTCTCAATGCTGTTGTTTGCGATCATATTTCCGGTGCAGTTGAAGCGCAGATCCAGGCCGGAGTTGGTGTTCTCGGACATGTCGTTGTCCTGAATCACATTGCTCTCGCAATCCCTGAACATATAAAGGCCGTACATATTCCCCTGCAGCCTGTTTCCGGTGATGGTATTGTTGCGGCAGGAAGGAAAGAGGTTTATGCCATAGGCCCCGTTGCCATAGGCCTGGTTGTCGGTGATGAGGTTATGGTTGGAGTTGGATAGATATATGCCGTACCAGCCCTCTCCCACTATGCCGTTGAAGCTGGCATTGTTGCCGCTGATGATATTTCCATCCGAATAAAGCAGAGCTATGCCCGGCTGGGCGCAATAAATGACGGTGTTGTTGCTTATATTGCAGCCCCTGACATGGTCCAGCTTGATTCCATAAAATCCGTTCTCAACCAGAAAGCCGGAGATGGTCACGTTATCTGCGCTGATGGCGACGCATGCGTCCCTGCCGCCGGCCCGGATGACGGCACCATATCCTATAAGGGTAAGGCTCTTTTCCACTGTAATTTTATCGTAGAGGCCGGACGCAACCTCCAGAGTATCGCCACTGGAGGCAGCATCGATTGCTGATTGCAGATCGGATCTCACCTGCAGCGTCGCTCCATCTGCCAGGGAGGATACGAGCAACGCAGCCAACAGTATGCAATAGAGCATATTTCTCAGGAGATTCACCTTCCCTCAAGCTGCAGTGAGGTTAATAAATCTAAAGTA
>CALMJN010000286.1 GCA_937864385.1 uncultured Methanosarcinales archaeon
ACTTAAGGTATGTGCCTAAAAATGGGGAGGTCAGGTTAGATCCACTGGATCTCCGGGATAATGACTGAAAGGGTAGTCTTCCGATAATGACGAAAAAAAAGTGTTTACCTCAAACACGAGGCTTTAATTAAAAAGACCCAGAAACTCGTAGAATGCTTCCGGTTCGCCTCCTGCGATTGTCACCTCGCCCTTCTCAACGGCCTCTTGAGGATCGAGTTTTCCCAAGCCCAGATTCTTCCATACCAGAGAATCGGTGGTGACCGTGAACTCTGCATTCTCTGCCTCTCTGGGCAATGCCTCAAGAATTCCAGTCCTGATATGCAAAGAGTAGTCGGACGGCTCGCCGCTATTCTTCGTGTCTGTCAAGCTCAGGGCAACAATCATATCCTTATCCAAGGATTTTGTGGCATTGAGTCTTACAGCCATGATCCTCAAAAGATCGCTCATGGGCATAAACGGAACAAAGTGATCGTCAATGGCCTTAAAACCACCCGGTGTAATCTTCACCTGTCCTGTCTCTAGCAGATACTCAGACAGCAAGTAGTTTCTCTCTTGAGCATTGAATGTCTTCTCAGCCAGGGTGATCACCGATAGATTCTTGGTCTCCCGTGCTCCGGCGTTCTTCGGATCGAGGATTAGGACATCATCAGCAAGCTCAAGCGCCCATTCCGCTTTCCCTTCATCCAGGGCCTGCCTGGCTCTGTCAGCAAGCTCCTCAACTCCCCCAGCAAGTTCCGCTGCCATTTCAGCCTCATCTTGGGGAGAATACGTATAAAGGTCTCTGCATCTTCCTGTAAAGTATCCCCGATACCACCAGAATATCTCGTATATGTTCCGGTCAACCTGACCGTAAATTTGCTGCAGATAAGGATCTTCTGCCAGGTGGGCGGGCAGCTTCACCAGCCCTTTGATCTCTCCCGGGGTGAGACCCCTATTCATGTACTGAACCGTTTGATCATGAATGAACTGGATGGCGTCACGATAATTGGTGAGTTCACGGCTGATATTCTCCGCTCCCTTTAGAATTGGATGAGGCCCATGACAGAGAACCAGGTACTCTGCATTCAAGCTCCTGTAGAAGTCTATGCTATCTACATAGGAGAGCGGATCTCTTGGATAAGCACCGCGCAATGTGGTTATGGCCGGGAAAGCCTCATAGAAATTGGCTATCTGAACCATCAATTTCTTTTCCGGCAGCCACACAACGAGAACATCGCGGGTCTCACCAGGGACTGTGAATAAGTTCAGTCGCACACCGGAGATATTGATGTCCATGCTGTCTTTGACGGTAATGGTGGGAGGCATATAGCCAGAAGGCCCACGCCATTGAACCGCAAAGAGGGCCCCTCCAGAGTCATAACCCGGATCTCTGCCGAAAAGAGCGCCGCTCATCATGCCTCCGCCTATGGCTCGACCGGGAAACAGCTGGCCAAACCAATCTGCGAATAAAGTCTGATTAAAATTCTCGCTTGCGATTATCTCCGTACTGTTGTTGCCTGCGAAGACCGAGGCGCCATGGATATGGCAGTCGTGGTGGTGAGTGTATATGATGGCTTTTACCGGTTTTCTCTCAAATATATTATCTAATGATTCGTTGAATGCCTTTTTAACGATCTCTGCTGCGGTTATGCTCTCACCGGGATCGATGACAATGAGACCATCAGTCCCCTCGATCAACACCGGATTATCCCGGTTGTAGCCACGGGCGACATAAACACCATCGGTGACATTTAGCACTTGAGGCGGATAGAATGCCTCTGTGAAACTTGCCAGCTTGGGATTTGTAGCCACTACCTCAGGTTCGAACGCTGTTGCCAGTGCCAATATTGATGCAAAGGCAACAAACAGTAGAACCAAACATGTTCTGCTTTTCATACTCTTCTCTCCTCACTCAAAACTTCATTCTATTGAAAATGGTTATATGCATTAAACGTATTTTAAACTATGGGAAAAATTCAAAGCACATTGGGGATTTTTCATGATCTTGGG
>CALMJN010000287.1 GCA_937864385.1 uncultured Methanosarcinales archaeon
GCTTACCCCCCCGAAGCAGACCTCGGCATCGAGAAGGAGGCTCGCAGCGGAGGAGTTCCGGTTGCGGAGGTCGATCCGGGAGAGGCTTTTGAATATGTGATCACCCTGACCAACCACCACCCCTCCCACAGCGCCCCCGAGGTCATGGTCACAGACAAGCTCCCCTATGAGGTGGCCATAGGCTCTGTCAATGTCAGCTCCGGGCTGGGACCGAGCGCTGTGAGCCGCTCCGGAGACCTGGTCTATGTCCGCTTCGATCTGATCCCGGCGGGCGGCAGCGGCCAGATCATCATCTCTGTGACTGCACCCGAAGGGGCTCCCACCACCCTCTACAACATAGCCAACATCAGATACGGCAATGATCCCAATCCGAGCAACAACCGGGTGACCATCAGCACCTATGTGCCCCTCCTGGGATACGATCATCTTGGCTCGGCGAAAGGGCTGCCAGGGCGAGAGGCTCTTGCGGTCCATCCGACTTCGGCTGCCTCGAGCTGCCAGAGCTGCCAGAGAGGATAGGAAAAGGGCCTGTCATCGGCCCACCCAAAGCTTTATTCTCTCTTGCTTCTTTTCCCTTGACCATGAATCTCGGTCGGCTCTTCCGGTCCAAACCCACACCCCGCATCGCTGCCAGCCCGCCATTCAACTATCTGGAGCTGAGGGCCAAGCCCTTCTACATCGTGGCCTCGGTGGAGGTGGGCAACACCACCACCAAATGCGTTCTCACTGCCACGGACATGAACACCGGCAAGACCTATATCGTGAACAAGACGGTGAAGATGACCCGGGATGTGCGGCTGCCAAAACCCGGCGAGGAGATCTTCGCCCATACCATCAACGGCACGCCTTTAACCGAGCAGTCCATAGCCGAGCTGGTCAAGAGCACTCTTATCGAGAGCCACGAGAGAGCCAGGCTGGACATCAAGAGCGATCTGCATTTTGTGGTGCGGTCCACCGGAGTGGTGGCGGAGCTGGACTCGCCTGACCAGGTGGGAGCCTTCATCCAGGCCCTGGCCAGGGGCTGCCTGGATGCCGGGGTCCCGCCCCGGCTGATGACCCCGGCCATGTCCATCCACAACATCCTGGACAAATTCAAGCGCCTGACCATGATCGAGAAGGTGATCTTCATGGGAGCCGTCGCCTCCTGCTTCCCGCCCCAGGGATCTACGGGGGTGGAGGTGGTGGCCAATGAGATGGAAGGGGAGCTGGCCACGGCGGGGATAAAAGAGGGCAGCCGCTGGACCGATGTGGACTTCAGGAACCCCTGCCTCTCCATGGACTTCGGCACCACCTTGGACGGCAGGGTGACCAGCGACGAGCTGCCTTATGCCCATACCATCGGCAATCTCCTGGGCCTGGCCGGGGCCATACCCGACGCCGTGGTGCAGGGAACAGGTCTCGTGGACAAGATCACCGGCGCTGCCCTGGACATCTTCGACGGCAAAACCAAACCGGATTACGGCAAGGAGGCCCAGCAGTACGCCGCCCAGATAGACGATCTGGTCAAGATCGAGCGGGTTCCCCTCTCCCGCACCAAATATGGCCTGGTGCCTGTGAGCCCAGAGGCCGCCGCGGGAAACAATGTGGTTCTCATAGGCTGTGATGTGGGAGTCAACGGCAGCGACCTTCCCAAGCTCTCCAGGATCGGCTCCGACCTCTACCAGTCCAAGAACCAGAGGACGCTTTTCGGAGCCCTGGACCTGGCCATGGCCTCTGTGGCCCGCCGGCTGGTTCAGGTGGGAGTGGAGGAGGGAGTGGTGACCGGCAAGACGGCTTTGGGTGTAACCGGCCGGGCGGGGATCAGCGGCGGCAAGCCCGCCTTGATCATAGAGGAGATAGACAAGCTCAAGCTGTATGATGAGCCGGAGAAGAATGTGGTCTTCGTGGACGACGGCCTGGCCCGGGGAGCGGCGGTGATGGCCCGCTGCATGAACTCCATGGGCACCCCCAAAAACCCTCTGGGAGGCCTGCGGGGCAGCAGATGCATCCTCAAGGAGAGGATGGAGTATGAGGCGGCCAAGGGGGCAGCGCCCGTGCCCCAGCTGGACCGGCCGGACCAGGAAACCCATGCCTATTTCCAGGAGGGCCACGAGAGAGCATAAGATGCCCTCAAAAAATCATATTCCTCCTAAAATTGAGGGACAAGAGGCACCCGTATCCGTAGAGTCCCTGGAGCGGCAAGAGGAGATGCTCTGGATCAGCCATGAGCCCGCTCCCCAGGAGGCCTTTCCTCCCTGTATCAAGGCCATACTCTCCAGGCCGCCGGAGGGAAAAGGCAAACACCGCACCGCTGCCATCTTAGCCTCATTTCTGGGTCAGGTCGGATACCAGAGAGATGAGGCCGGGCGGATCTGGCATGGAGCGACGGAGGCGGAGGAGCGCATATTTGAGGAGTGGTTTTGCCGCATGCACTGCCCCAAATGCCGGGCATTGCAGAGAAAGGGCAGCGGCTACCCGGAGCTGGGAATAGCCGATCTGGGGCTGTGCCGTCCCGATGATCTCTGCCTTAATTTCGAGGGACCGGTGGAGTATGCCTGCCGGATTTTGTCGGAAAAAGATCGGGAGAGGGGGTCTCTCAATCCCATCAAGACCAGATATCGTCTGCGCATCTTTGACTGGTCCTCGGGAAAAGAGACGGCCATTGAGCTTTCGGAAAAGGAAGGGGAGGCGCTCGAGGCACTCTTAAGGGAAAAGGCCGCCGGCAGGGATAAGATGCTGGTCTATAAGAGGGTCCGGGTCAAGGGGAGGCTCAAGCCATGCTTTTCTTTGCGAGATCAGGAGGAGCCAAGAAGGCAGATGCTCTCCGATCTGATCTAAAAAGATTGGCCGTTTTCCGGCTTTTTAGCCCATAACCTCCACCTTCAGGGCATCATCGAATCTGACTGCCTCCGCTGGAGAGGAGGCCAGGATATCCACCCGGTATGATCCCGGCGGGACATCGGCCACCCAGTTGCTGAAGTATCGATTTGCCGGCGAGCTGATCAAAATCAGCCTCTCCACCTCGGCACCGGCGGAGTCCTTGACCAGGGCCTGGACCGAGAGCTGCGTCTCTTCCGGATTCTGCCCCTCTAATTGATTGAAGGCAAAGACGGCAGTGATGAGGGTAGTGCCTCCGGATTTGACCGGAGCCGGGGTGGCATTAATGCTCTGCAGAGAGATTGTCCCGGAATAGTTTCCCGCCTGATCAGCTTTCACCACATTTTCCCAGCCCGCCATCTCCTGTTGAGCGGGCAGTGCAGCCTGACTCGCAGCTTGATTTGCCGCCTGATTGATTCCGAAGGCGGCAGGCTCTTCTCCCGTGGGATCCCAATTCATGAACTCATCGGCGCTGCGGCTCCAGTCTGCTTCACCGCCGCATGATGAGCAGGCGGCAAAGGCATTGCTGGCCATGATAAAGAGAGCGGTCAGTATTGCCGAGATAGTTGGCATATTCGGTCCATTCATCTAAACCCTTCCTGTGGAGGCTTTTTTCCATTTCCGTCTGCGGTCGTCCTATCCTCAGATTAGCCCAGCACCTCGATCTGCAGGGCATCCGGGAAGCTTGCCGCTCCATCCAGGGAGAATGCGGCGATATCTATGCTGTAGACTCCCGGCGGAACGTCGGCGGTCCAGTTGGCGGAATACAGGCCGGCGGATTGCCGAATCAATGGCAGCTTGGCCACCTCGCCCCCGGCGGAGTTTTTAATCTGTGCATTGGCAGAGAGCTGCATCTCTCCCTGATTTGTCCGCTCAGAGCTATTGATATCGAATGCTACAGTGATCTTGCTGGTGGCTGTGGAGTTGATGACCGCCGGGGTAGCATTGATGCTGTGCAAGTCTATGCTTGCCGAACCAGGATCTGAAGCATTTTCTGCCGTAGCCGGGGCGTCTTCTGTTCTTCTCTCGAATTGAGAGGACTCGGCCCTGGCCACCTTCGGCCCGAATGCAACCGGTTCCTCACTCATGGTCCTGCCCTCTAAAAAAGCGCTGGCCGTCTCACTCCAGTCCGCTTCCTTAGCGCAGGATGAGCAGGCAGCATCTGCGCTGCCGGCCAGAACAATAAGCACAGCCAGTATGGCCATAACAGAGAGCATGCGTGTGTCTTTCATATGATCTCCTCTAATCCTTCAATTTTTCTTCAATGCGAATGTCAATGAGTTTTCTCCTCTGCGGGTTCGTATCCTATTTATATCATCCTGGCGGCCAGTATATCTGGATCGGGCTGCGGTGCAGCCGGGAGAGGAGAATGGCAATCTCAAAGAGACCACTCCGGATCATAGCTCTCGCTGATCTTCATGACTGCAGTGGCAGGCTGGAGCGGCTTCAGACAGTTGATGCCGATCTGATAGCCTTTTGCGGAGACCTGCATAACGGAGGCAGCCGGGAGACTGCCCTTCCGACAGCGCTTGCGCTAGCCAGAATAGGCCCTCCGGTCCTTATAGTTCCAGGGAATATGGACCACAAGGATTTTGTCCCCGATCTCTGGAAAGAGGCGGGCTTTAAGATGCTGCATGGCTCCTCCCTGATGTGGGGGGAGATCGGTTTTATTGGTCTCGGGGGGATGGTCGCCAGGGATCCCCGCCGCCTGGGCCATCCTGCCCGCTACTATCATAGCGATGAAGAGGTATATCCCATTCTGGCCCGATGCCACCAGGAGATAGCCGGGGCGACATTCAAGATCATTCTCTCCCATCAGCCGCCCCGGGGGGCCCAGGACACCCTTTACAGCGGCGAGAGCTCGGGGTCCATCGGCCTGCGCCGCTTCCTGGATGACTTCCAGCCCAACCTCCTCTTATGCGGGCACATACATGAGGCCCGGGGGGAGAGCCTCGTGGGCAAATGCCGGGTGGTCAATGTGGGGGAGATGCGGCAAGGGTTCGCAGTTATGGTGGAGATTGGAGATGAGATCTCAGTGCAATGGATCTGAGGATCTGGAGAGGGCGATATGAGCTGGGAGACAAATTCCGGCCTTCAGGCCATGAGGCAGCTAAGCAGACTCCTTCCCCCTGGCGGCCTGAAAGACCGGGAGAAGGTGGAGAGGGATATGGAGGAGATGATCTCCCGGGACTATGAGCCCTACTTCTCGGGCAATGCGGCTTTGCACCTTTTGGCGGAATGCCAGAGATGCGGCAGATGCTGCCGGGAGGAGAAGAGCATTGCCGTCTCCATAGAGGACTGCCGCAGGATAGCCCGGCATCTGGGCCTATCTCAGAAGAGATTCATGATGGAATATACCCGTCCCCATTCTCTGAAGGCAGCGGCAGTGGGCTCGGCCAGGTTGCTCTGCAAGGAAGAGGGAGAGCCCTGTCCCTTCTACGATCCCCTTCTGCCCGGCTGCCGGATTCATCCCGCCAAGCCCCAGGTCTGCCGGGCTGTCTTCTACCTCTCCAAGATGAACCTGCTCCTCTGTAGGGAGGAGAAAGAGATCAAAGCCATACCGGGCTGTCCCGCCGATGCCCTTCTGCGAGAGAGGCTGGCCCAATTTCGCCGCAATTTGGAGGATGAGCCTGGGGCGGGGGAGAGGCTGGAGGCGCTCTTCTCCTCTCACAGGCCGGAGGTCGACCTCTTTTTGCTGCTGCTGCGCCTGAAGGGCCTGGAGATCTATTTTGGAGGAGACCGGGCAGAGCGTCTGGCCCGTCGGCTGGGCCTGCCAAGGCTGGCCCAGGAGGATGAGCTGAGGGCGGGGGCCTTATTATATGCGGCGTCTCTCATCTACGGCCGGTCCCTTTCAGGCGCAAAGCAAAAAAAATGACCGAGTATTGATAGAGGCTCAGAGGCCCATCTGGGCCTTGAACCACTGCCACATCTCCCTGGCTGCCCGGTCCAGGGCGCTCTCTGCCGACTCTTCGATCCTGGGAAGCAGCTCCTCTCTTATGTCCTGGCTTACATCCTCCAGGGCTCCACCGGAAAAGCGGGATGATCCATATCCATCGTCCCACCAGTATTGGGGATCGAACTCATTGTCTGTGGAGTTGTCCAGTCGGGCGTGTCCGCTGTCCACCAGCAGGCGGTTGAAGTTCGGCGCTGCCAGGGGCTGGCCGTAGGCTCCGGCCAGATAGACCTGGCAGACCAGGCTGCCATCGGCATCCCTGCCGCTGGGATTTTGGTCGTCGATATCCAGATAGACTCTCCTGCCCTGTAAAACGGCATAGGCGAAGTCCCGGGCAGCAGGTCCATCTGCTGTCTTCATATCCGGACAGTCCACATCGGCCAGCCGCACCCTCTCCACCCTGTCCTCGATTCTGGGATCAGCCTTCTCTACCTCAAGATCGAAAGTACTCCCGTCCAGGATATTGGTGACAGTGCCGTAGGCCTCGTCCGGCGCGGCCAGGCAGATGCAGGAGAAGACGATGAAGGCCATTGACGAAAGCGATATTGCCGATATGATCGTCAATCCAGTTTTACCCGAGCCAAAAATCATCCATTCCATCTCCACTTCCCATGTATCTGTTTCATCCTGCTGTCTTGCGCCTTCCCGTTTCTCAGGGCCGATCCACCATGATCTTGAGGCTCATGGACCGGTTTTCAGTGCCGTTTATCGCTGCAATCCAGTACTCGGTGGTCTCATTGGGCTTTACTTGGACCGAGCCCCTGAGATCAACTTCCCCCATACCGGGACCGATCAGCACCCTCTCAGCCCCGATTACGCTCCAGCTGAGATTGGAGGCTCCTCCGGGGCTGACCACCACCGGATCGGCATGAAAGGACTCTATGACCGGATACTGGTGGCCGAAGACATTCAGAGCCAGAAGCCCTCCTCCCAGGAAAGCCGCCAAAAGCAGGATCCAGATCGCTATTCCCGCCGGCGTCTTCCAGAAGGACTTTTGCATCTCCCAGTAGTTCTTCTTTTCCGCCATCAAAAAAAGGGTTTGAGGTTTATTAGTAGATATAACCTGCCGTTTCTGCAGATGGAGTGAGAGGCTTCTTTCAGCCGTCGTTACCGCCCTCCACGCAAATCAGGTCAATCCAGTATCTCAACCAATCCCGAATCCAGGCGGTAGCGTGCGCCCAGGATCATCAGCTCTCCCGCTTCCACCTTCTCCGAGAGGACCGGATGGCTATTCTCCAAAGCCTCGACGATGTTATGGACGTTGTTGTCTATGGAGCTGTTGAGCAGATTGCCCTCCTGGCCCATCTCTCTGGCCTGGTTCACCGCTGGCGATATGAACTCCATCAGGCATCCCAGATGGCCCTCTGCTTCTCCACCTTGCACCGCTGCCGTTACCGCGCCGCAGCCGTCATGGCCCAGCACCATCACCAGGGGCACTCCCAGGTGATCCACGGCGTATTCGATGCTGGCCAGGGAGGCATTATCGACAACCTCTCCCGCCGTGCGGATGACAAAGACATCTCCCAGCCCCTGATCGAAGATCAGCTCGGGTGGAATCCGGGAGTCGGAGCATCCCAGGATCACAGCAAAAGGATGCTGGCCGGATACAAGCTCAGCTCGCTGCTCCAGGGATTGATGGGGGTGGCTGGCATTGCCCTGTGCATAGCGAAGGTTGCCCTCCATGAGCTGCTGCAAAGCCAGCTCCGGGGTGATGCTGCCCGCCTCTTCCGAGGCTGACGCCATTATGATCGCAGAAGATGCTATCAGAGCTATTGTCAAAAGAAATCTTCCTATTATGATAAATTCCTCCTGGATGTGGCCAGAAAGATCCTGAAATAAAAATCTTTTCCTCAGAGAAGTGCAAATATATCGCCATTAATCATATGGATTGCCGGAAGGGGAGGCTTCTCCGGTCCGACCGGAGAGAAGGACAGCATTCCAACTATAAGCTCCATGGGGCAGACGAGCATAGATATCTTTACCTACGATTAAATCCCCTCCCTTGCCAGAAGGTGATCATATGTTTCCGGGACTAGGAGGTCTGGGCGGAAGGGGCGGCATGAGCCCCAAGAAGATGAAGGGCATGCTCAAGAACATGGGCATAAATATCGAAGAGCTGGACAATGTCATCGAGGTGGTAGTGCGCCTGCCCGATCGGGAGATCGTCATATCCAATGCCTCGGTGGCCATAATGGACGCCCACGGCCAGAGAAGCTATCAGATATCGGGAGATGAGTCCGAGCGGCCTCTCTCCGCCGGTGCAGCGCCTGCGGCAGAGCCGGCGCTGGAGATCCCTGACTCGGATGTGGAGCTGGTCAGCGCCCAGACCGGGGCCAGCCCGGATCAGGCGAAAGCAGCTCTCATGGAGGCAGGAGGCGACCTGGCCGCGGCCATAATGAAGCTATCTGCAAAATAGATCCTGCGGATAGCAGCCTAAATCTTTTGCAAGCATGCCGGTCATCATTCGCGATCCGGTTCACGGGGCCATATGCCTGGATGAGCTGGAGAAAGAGCTTGTCCTCTCCCGCCCCCTGCAGAGGCTGAGAGGTATCAGACAGCTGGGGCTGGTGGACTCGGTCTATCCCGGAGCGGCACACAGCCGGCTGGAGCACTCTTTAGGCTGCATGCATATGGCCGGCCGAATGGCAGAGCACCTCGGCCTTCCCGCCGAAGATGTGAAAAAGGTGCGCCTGGCCGGGCTGATGCATGACCTGGGCCACTCCGCCCTCTCCCATGCCGTGGAGGGGGTGCTGAGCCGAAATCCGGATCTTCAGCCGGTCATAGAGGGCAGGCCGGTCTTCCGGCATGAGCAGTTCACCCGAAGCATCATCATGGAGCATCCCTTTCCAAAGGAGGCCCTGAGGATTGCGGAAAGGCTCTATGGCGAGCCGGGAGAGCTCTTCTCCCAGGTGGCGGAGATCGCCTCGGGATTGAGGCCTCCCCTGGGCCAGATCATCATGGGAGACATAGATGCCGATCGCATAGATTTTCTTCTGCGCGACTCTCATCATGCCGGCGTCTCTTTAGGGCTTGTCGATACCGACCAGATCCTGCAGGCCTTGACTGTCAAGGAGGGGCGGATCGTCCTGGCCGGGCAGGGCGACTATGCTGCAGAGATGTCCCAGACCGCGGCCGAGTCCATGCTCATCGCCCGGGCTCATCACTACAATGCCCTGGTCTACCACCCCCGGGTCCAGTCCCTGCGGGCCATGCTCCTCTCGGCATTGGAGAGAGCCCTGCAGGGATTGCCCGTAAATGAGGCCAGGAGCAGCATAATCCTGTTCTTTTTGGAGTACACCGATCCGGATCTTCTGGATTTCATCCGAAGGAATGGAGACCCGGCCTGCCGTAGCCTCCTGGATAGCATAATCTTTGGCCGGGCCCTGCCGCTGGCGGCCAGGTTCGACCACCGATCCCTGCCACCGGATATCAGGATGGCTCTTTCCACCATCTCCCGCCACGGACGGATGAAAAAGCTCTTCGAGGACTCACTTGGCCGGAAATATGGTGCTCTGGTGGATGTGACTGTGGGAAGCGGTGTGCCCCGTTCCATGAGAACGGAGGCGGGAGCATTTCTCTATGACGATTCCCCCCTGGCGGCAGGACTGGTCAGGTCTCTCACCCGCCAGATCGCCATCTCCTTCTTCTCCGATGGCAGGCCGGAGATCTCCTTGCAGGAGATAAGAGAGCAGGCCGAGAGGCTGCTCACCTTTATCAGATCGGAGAGCAGTCTTCCCATAGACGGATTGCTGCTGCTGTTTTTTACCCTTCACCGGATGCTCTCGGAGAGTTTTGGAGAGAAGGTCCTGGTGCCTCGCATCAGAAACATAACCTGGCTGTACCGCACTGTGGCCAGAATCAGAGAGCTGGGGCCGTCGGAGCTATCCGGCCTCTTCGATTACAGCTTTCAGGGCCACTATGGCTTTCCCTACAGCGAGAGGCTCTTCGAGGACATCCAGATATTAGTGGCCAGCGGCATGATCTACCAGGATCTGAGGCACTATGAAAGAGAGGGACAGTGGCTGCTGCGGTACGAATATATGCTCACGGCGGAGGGAATAAAATACGCAGATTCTGTCTCCAATTCCTATAAGAGAGAATCGGATGCCCTGGCCCGCCATCTGAGGCAGGAGAAGCACTCCATACCCTATGATGTAGTAAGCCTCAATCTGCGAAGCTACTCTGGAAAGAAAGACTGAGAAAGAAGGCCTGAGAAATAGAGGCTGCGAAATGGAATCTGAAAAAATGTCCTGCTGATTTCAGGATTTCATGGTCATCGATATCAAAAAATTATGGCAGCCGGCATTAATGCACGCCGGCCATCCGGGATCAAGCGGTCTAATTCATCTGGTGCTTCTTGAATGGGCTCTGCTCGTAGGTCTGGACGGCGCTGGAGGGTGTCCAGTCATCGCTCAGGAAATCGTAGATGGCCTCTCCGGTCCAGGCCAGCTCTCCACCCTTCTTGGCTCCAGTGGCAGTGTAGACGGGAGGCTCTGCAGCGGGCGGGGTGTAATTCTCGTCCAGGAAGTCGAGAATGGCATATGTGGAGTTATTCAGGGTGGTGTTGTTATTGGTCATATTTTTGAGCACGCCCATAGCTTGATCGGCCAGGGGGGCCTCGAATTTGCTGGGGGTCCAGCTGTCATTGAGGAAAGCGGCCTGGCTGGCGGTGGTCAAAACTGAGTTCTCGGCTGGTTCCGGTGCAGCCTTGACTTTATCCTTTAAAACCGGTGCGGCAGGTTCGGCTACAATGGCGGGGAGCAGCCCGCTGAGAGCCACCAGAGCAATTAGAGCAAGTATAATATGTCTCATGGGGCCTTCATTACTTTCCAGGTATCCATAAAGCTTTCCGTCGGCGCAGGGTATAGTTATTGGATCTGTTTTTTGTCCCGCCGGGCTTTCAGCTCCGCCGCCGTCGCTCCCGGATGCTCGGCCAGATATGCCGCCACATGGGGCAGGTGCACCAGAGTGCAGTTGATGCAGCTCCAGAACCTCTTTCCTTTTTTGGTTCTCACATAGCTGCCCAGCTCCTCGTCCTTGCAGGGGTAGAGAGGACAGAAGCAATGGGTGCAATCCTGCTCCGGGAGGTGATGGCAGGGATAATAGGGGCAGTTGTCTCTGCCCGTGGCCTGGGCCGGCTGGTCAGCTGTCACCCGCAGCAGGCATGGATCGTCGGTAACCAGACCATCCGCCCCCAGGCGCAGCATCCAGCCCCCCTCCTCTCGGCTGTTGACCGTCCAGGGATAGACCGCCAGGCCCTGCTGATGGGCCTCTTTAAAGAGCCTGGCATTGACTCTTTTGGGAAAGATGGCAGAGGCTCCTGCCTCCAGAGCCAGCCGGACGGGATTGATGGGCAGAGCGGAGATGATGATGCCGGTTTTAAGAGAGGATATCTCCGAGAGTTCGCGCAGGCTGGCGTGATAAAAGGAGGTCACAATGCAGTCCTCACTGCAGATGCTCTCTGCCAGCAGCCCTTCCAGCCCCTCCTCCTTCATCTCTACAACCAGGCCGAGGCCCAGCTCTCTGGCCAGAGAGACCGCTTCCTGGAGGGTGGGAACGGTCGAGCTCTGATCCAGGCTGCCGTCGCGATTCCTGAGATGCAGGCCCTTTAGCTCCTCAAGGCTCCGCTCTGCCACCGGCCCGCAGCCGCTGCTGGTACGGTCCACTCTCTCATCATGCATCAATACCAGCTCGCCGTCGCGCGAGAGCCTCACATCCATCTCCACCCAGTTTGCATGGCATGAAGCCGCTTGCTCTATGCCTTGCAGGCTGTTCTCCGGGGCAAGGGCGGCAGCAGTTCTGTGAGCTATGACCAGAGCCATCAGTTCTGATATGAGGGGAAAATATATCATTTTTTGCTGCCAGGGCCTGGCAAAGGATTATACCAACGGAGAGCGATAATCCAGCCGAATGCTGGCCAATTTAAATAAATTCTGCAGCCTGAAGAGGGACATAGCACAGATCAATATAGATCCCTTGCAGCGGGGGGGGATTCTGACGCCAGAAGCCCGCGCTGCCCTGGTGGAATGGGGGGACGGATATTCCGTATGCGACTTTTGCGCCGGAATGCTGGACCATATCACCAACCCTCCCGTGGAGGAGTTCGTACACTCAATCCTTCCGGAGTTCCTGGGCACGGATGAGGTGCGCATCACCCATGGAGCCAGGGAGGGAAAGTATGCCGCCATGCATGCCCTCTGCGAGAAGGGAGACACCGTGGTGGTGGACGGCAATGCCCATTACACCACCGTCCTGGCAGCAGAGAGGGCGGGCCTGAAGATAGAGTATGCTGCAGCCAGCAAGCCGCCTCAATATGCCCTGTCGGCAGATGCCTATCAGCAGGCCATAGAGAGGGCCTATGAGCAGAAGGGGAATGTGAGCCTGGCCGTACTCACCTATCCCGATGGAAATTATGGCAACCTTCCGCCTGCAAGGGAGATAGCCGAGGTTTGCCACGACTACAGCGTGCCCCTGCTGCTCAACGGGGCCTATGCCGTGGGCCGCATGCCGGTCAATGCCCGGGAACTGGGAGCGGATATCATTGTGGGCAGCGGCCATAAGTCCATGGCTGCCTCCGGGCCGGTAGGGGTTCTGGGCGCCTCGGAAGAGTATGCCCGGCCCATCTTCCGCCTCTCAGCAACCAAGAAGAATAAAGAGGTGGAGCTTTTGGGCTGCACGGTGCGGGGCGCTCCCCTCCTCACTTTGATGGCCTCTTTTCCCGCCGTGGTGGAGAGGGTGGCCTCTTGGCCGGAGGAGGTGGACAGAGCTCGCTGGTTCTCCGGGGAGATGGAGAAGATGGGCCTGCTCCTGCAGGGCGACCGTCCTCACAATCATGATCTGATGTTCTTTTTGGCCGAAAACCTCTATCAGATCTCCCAGAAGGCTAAGAAGGGACGCTACTTCCTCTACCGGGACCTGAAGGATCGGGGTATTTCCGGGATCAAGCCCGGCCTCACCCGCCAGTTCAAGCTGTCCACCTTCGGCCTGGCCCGGGAGGAGCTGGAAAAGGTTTTATCGGCATTCCGGGAGATCATAGAGTCCTACCAGTAGCAATTTGGGATGAAGGGGATAACGGATTGCTCCTCCTTATGGCAATCCGCTGCCTCCCATTCCTATGGGTATCTGGCTGATGTCCCCCACACCGGTGAGGATTCGGTCTGCATCCTGGCGCACATCATGGAATCTCGATTTTTCGGTGTCTGGTGACGACGAGGCGGCGGACGCCTCGGTCAGGGGGGCGCTCTGGTCTGTCTTCGATGCATCCATATTCTGGCCTGAAGAGGGATCCGCGGGGCGGGAAAGCTCTACCACTGCCGGTAAATAGCTGGTGAGATCTGGATTTATCCAGATGGCCTGGAAATTTCCTCTCCGGGTGATGTTTCCATCGCATATCTGCAAAAGGTCTCCGGAGATTGATTCTGAGGCAGGATCATATTCTCCTGTCAGGCGGCACCCGCACATCGCGTCTCCCTTCTGCGCCGTCAATGCCAGGCTGACATTCTCATCTTCAATCATCCCAACCACCAATCCATTCCAGGCCTGGCCGCTGTCCGGTTCGAATTTGGCCCGGCCATATAGGTCTCCCCCCTCCTGACGAAGGAGCATGATCACCTGGCCGTCTTCCTCTATTCCGGTTACAGACCAGATATAATTCAGGTTGGTAGATTCTGAATTCAGTGCCACATCGTTATTTGATTCGTTTTCCGTCTGCCCTTGACAGTTGCCTGCCCAGAGTGCTATCACAAGCAGCAGGCCTAGGATCTTGATTGCACTTATCGACATTTTGCCACCAGCTTCTCTTGGAGCATTTATGATTGCTTCTGATTATATTCGTCATCTGACTATAAGAGCTCTGGGTGCATCCCGGAGGATTCGACCCTCTGCATAAATGGCCTCAATATAGGCTTGTATTATATCCCAAGAAAGCAAAAGAATGGAAAAAAAATGCTGGGCAGGGATTGCCGTGCTCTATTTAGTTGAGGCCGCTTCCGCCCATGCCCGGTGGAACGCCGCTCAGATCTCCGCCCGGTCCGATCTTGTCCTTATAGGTGCGAACGTCCACGAACCTTGATTTTGGATCCTGCGCCTGACCGGCTGCGTCTGTGGAAGTGGTGTTGACTGCGGCAGATGCTACGGGCTCCTTAACCTCCTCTTCCACTACAGCGGGAGTGTAGCTGGATGTGCCCGGGCTGATCCACATAGCGGTGAACTGTCCGCCGCCTATCTTCTGTCCGCCGCTGGTCTGGGTGAAGTTTCCATTTACGGTATCATTGGCGTATGTGCCGGTCATCTTGGTGGTGACCATCTTATCTTCCTTCTGTGCAGTCATGCTCAGCTCAACCCGGTCTCCTTCTACCGAGCCTGTGCCTTCTGCATTCCAGGCCTTTGCACCCTCGGGCTCATATTTAGCCCGGATGAAGAGATCGGATCCGTCCTGATCTACGGCCATGCTGATGGGCCCCTCGGCCTCAATTCCGGAGACCGACCAGATGTAATTGAGGTTCAGGGCGGATGATGCGGTCTCATTGGTGACATTTGTGCTTTCATTGCCTGCGTCCTGCTGGGCCCAGGAGGGGGCGGCCAGCAGAAACACGAGCATCATAGGGAGAATTATGCATTTCTTATCCAATAATATGCCTCCAGTTTAACTAGACTATTTGGCGATAGACTTTTCGTCATTTGCCTACAATGCACATCAACTCATCTTCTCCTTTATAAGCTTTTCATTGATCTGAGCGGAAGGGGCGATCCTGAAATCCTTCTTGTTTCCCAGGGCGGGCCAGGCCTGAAACGAAAGAGGGATGTACCACCCCCGCCGATCTGCCTGGCATGCGCACATTCGTCATCGTGGGCCACAAGGCCACCACCTCTCCCAACTTCTCTTTGGAGGACATCCCCGGCACCTCCGGCCGCCTGGATATACTCTGCCGGGCAGTCACCGCCGCCTTCGTCATCTCCCACGGCATCAGAAAGGATGTATTGGTTTATCTGGTGCTCCTGGGAGGGGATGCCCCCAAGACCATTCTCCTCCAGGGGGAAAGCCTGCGCCATCTCAATCCCGATGAGCGCACCACCGCGGCTCTCCTCAAGAAGGCCCTGGCCATTCCCGCCACGGAGAGGTGGGCCATGTCCACCTCCGGGATCACAGTGCGGCTGGGCGGCCTGGCTGAGCTACTGGAGGATCTCAAAGAGGCGGATCTGGTTTACCTGAAAGAGGACGGTTTGGAGATCAGGAAGATGGGAGGCATCAGCCCGGAGGGAAAGACGGCCTTTATCCTGGGGGATCATATGGGCATGACGGAAGAAGAGGAGGAGCTTATCGACCGGGCCGTGGCCAGGAGGGCTTCGCTGGGAAAGACAAGCCTGCATGCCGATCACTGCATCGTAATATTGAACTGGATGCTGGACACCAATGTATTTATGCAGGGATGAAGAGCAATATTTTCTGTATTCTGATTGGTGATATGAAATGTCCGATGCAAAAAGCCCCTGGCTGGCAGTGATCCTTAATCTGCTCATTCCCGGCCTGGGCCATATCTATCTGGGTCTCGTCAAAAGGGGAATAGTTCTTTTCTTCCTCACGGCAGCTGTGGCAGCTATTAGCTCGGGCATGGGCTGGATTGTGGGAGTCATACTCTGCTCCTATGATGCCTATCAGATTGCTAAAGGCAGGCCGGCACCCTTCGACTTTCTGGAGAAGTATATCGGAGAGTAGAGCTGAGGCATTGGCTAACCTGAGGCCCCCTGCCCTCAAGCCTCTTTCTCTTTCTTGTAGTCCTCTCTTATGGCCCTGGCCATCTCCTCGTCCGCCTCCACAATCAGAGCCCCCAGGTAGTCGCAATTCTTGCAGCGGTAGAGCTTGCCGGTATAACCGCCTGCTTCCAGGTATAGCTCGGAGCTGCCGCATACCGGGCAGACCTCCCGGATGTTCTCAGGCTTCATGATGATGTCTTGAGGGCCTTAAGAAGTTGAATCCTTTGCTTTGTTTTGATGCAGACAGATATCTTTATGGATCGCCAGAATCATTGTATCTCAGGAGAATAAACTGCGAAGGATACTTTTTCGGCTTTAATGGAGGTAGAGATATGACCCGAATAAGCTCAAAGGGGACATGCAGCTATTGTGGAGGAAGCTATTCTAAATCAACCATTTTAAGGCACTTGCAGGCCTGTCCGGCCAGAAAGACGGAGAACGAGGCGCCCTCAAAGAAAGGCTCAGGCAAAGGGGTGGCTAAAACCATCTTTCATCTGCAAGTAGAGGGGCTCTACCTGCCTATGTACTGGCTGCATATCGAGATTCCCTCTAAAGCCACATTAGACGATCTGGACAGTTTTTTAAGAGACTTATGGCTGGAATGCTGCGGCCACCTGAGCAGCTTTGAGATCCAAGGCCAATCTTTCTTCTCGGAAAAATTTGAGCCGGGCGATCGAAGCATGAGATTTGCCCTGGAAAAGGTGATAGCTCCGGGAATGAAGTTCGAGCATATCTACGACTTTGGAACCTCTACTGAGCTACTCATAAAGGTGATATCTGCAAGGGAAGGGCAAGCGCAAGGCAAGGGCGCAGTCATCATGGCCAGAAATGATCCGCCTGATATCAGATGCAATGCATGCGGCAAGCCAGCCACAGCCATTTGCTGCGTGTGCAGCGATGAAGGCACCGGATATGTTTGCGATGATTGTGCTAAAAAGCACGAGTGCGGTGAAGATATGCTTCTGCCCCTGGTCAACTCTCCTCGGACTGGCATGTGCGGCTATACCGGTGAATGCTATGATTAGAAGAGCTCCATCAGCTCCTCGGCTATGATCCTGTATCCGGCCTCATTGGGATGATCCAGTCCCGGCAGGATGAGGCTGGAAAGCGGCGTGCCCTGCTCCACCCGCCGCATCCAGGCTCCATGAACGTCCACAAATCCCGCCTCCATCTCTTTTGCCACTCTCTCTATGGCCTGATAGTAATCCATAACCTGCAGGTCGTAGGGCGATGTCT
>CALMJN010000288.1 GCA_937864385.1 uncultured Methanosarcinales archaeon
GATAGGGCAGCACCGGCATGAGCATGACGCCGGTGCGCACGCCCGCCGCGGCCAGCGTTTCAAGGGCGCGAAACCGGGCGGAGGAGGGGGGTGCGCCTGGCTCCACCCGGCGGGCCAGATCATCGAAACTAACGACATGGCCGTAAAGCTGCTGAGTGTGCCCAAAGAGGAGCATATCGCGCGTAGCATAGATGGGGTGGAATGGCGCATCATCCGCCCCGACGGCACGCTCAACCACCTCGCCCAGGACGTCGAGCGCCAGTACTTCACCAAGCTCTGGGAGCAGGAAGAAGGCGACTTCTCGGCCATGGCCCGCATCCTCATGGGCGATCCCGAGTGCGCCCGCAAGGTCCAGCTCCGCAGCCCTGGCCAGAGCGACACTGGCCTCTGCTTTGCGATTGAGCAGATTGAGAGCCACGCCTTTGTTATGCCAGGCATCTGCATCCTGTGGGTCTAGCCAAAGTGCCGTGGCGGTTAGATTCTTCATTCCCTCTTTCGGATCGACAAGATAATCTTCTGCTAATTCTGACATATTTATAGCTCTATGTGCCTCCTAATGTCTTGCGACTTAGGATACAGGCTAATCATTATCTCTCCTGATGAAGTAATTTGCCGAATTCTCAAGGATAGCAAGTTGCTCCTTCGCTCTTGATGCTTGCATTTTACAGCAAAACTAGAACGCTACCGCCCCCAGCGTAAAGGCCATCTCCGCCGCCTTCTCCCAGCCCACCATATCCTCCAGCTCCTCCGGCTTCATCCAAATATCCTGAATCCGGGCCGGCTTGGGGAAGGGTGAAAGCGCATCTCTATTCCTCAACTCCGGAAGGCCGGATGCAACAACGATGATATCTATGTCGCTATGCTCTTTCGCCTGGCCTCTGGCCACAGAGCCGAAGAGGATCACGCTCTTGACATCGTATCCTTCTATTTCTTTTAGCTTGGCAAGATAGCTCTTGATCAACTCTCCAAACATTGCTCAATCCTCTCCAGACCCTCTGCCGGCGATCGAAGGGTATATATTTTTAGCTACGGAGAATCAATTCTCCTAGTTGAGGTGTATCTTGTGAAGGCTCTCATACTCTCCGGTGGCTCCGGCACCAGACTGCGTCCTCTTACATTCTCTCAGCAAAAACAGCTGATACCAATAGCCAATAAGCCAGTTCTATTATGGGGTGTATCACCTGGCCGGAGCCGCCAGGATATCGAGGTATGACTTCGCCTTGTAGCTTGCCGAGGTGTTTGACCTGGAAGCAGGCATATTCTGCCTTCCAAAATGTGCGACTTAAATTGGGATGCTAGAAGGCCGAGGGACTCATCCCTGGATAACTCCAAGACCATGAATGCGTTGCCAAAAAGCCGCTTGAGCTCGACGAATCTTTGCAGATTCTGAAGAAAGAGCTTAGGAATACGAAAGGAGTTATAAATCCTTGATGAAATACCTCAAATTTGAATGAGCGAGAGATTGTTGGTGCAGAGAATCGGGCTGATTGGCCTGATGAACCTGCTGACCAACCTGGGCGGAATCATCCTTCTGCCCATCCTGACAAAGAATATATCCGTGGGAGATTATGGCATCTGGGCCCAGGTAAATGTTACCGTGGGACTGATTTCTATTTTAATTCTGCTGGGTCTGCACCAATCTATGGTCCGCTTCATGTCTACTGCCAAAGCACGAGATGAAATTCAAGAGATTTTCTACTCAATATTGTGCTCGGTGGTTGCAGC
>CALMJN010000289.1 GCA_937864385.1 uncultured Methanosarcinales archaeon
AGCGCACCGATGTAGGGCCACGCGCCGCCGTTGTGATACTGGTGCGGCAGGTAGAGATTGCGCACGCGGTAATAGTCGCGCCAGTCTTTGTCGCCGGGCTTGATGGGTTCGACCTTTGCTTCCTTTACCTCAGCCTTTTCCTTCTTCTCCTCGTGGTGGGTCATTTTTTTTCACGCTCCAAATAATGATAAACATTATCAGTTATTAATCTTTCTCCTTATCAAGCAATGTTTTATATTATTTATGTAATCACTAAAAAAAATAAGGATTGATGCAGAGGATGATCTGCACCTCCTCTCTTTCCCATAGTCTTTACTCTCTGCCATCGATCCGGATGAGACGCCCTATGGGTATGGATGGAAAAAGGTTGCTTAAGGTGCTTGAGTCTGCAATATGCAGGTCGGATCCTCCGCCTTTAAATCTCCGCGATAGTAGAAGGCCTTCTGGCGGCATCCTCCGCACAGGTCCAGATACTCGCAGCTGCCGCAGGCACCGGTGAGGCTGGATCTGATCTCTCGAATAGCCAGCAGCTCGGGGGACGGATTGTCGATCCAGATGTCCCGGAAGGAGCGCTCCCGGACATTTCCCACCACCACCTGGGGCATGAAGTGGCAGGGATGGACATCGCCTCTGTGGTTGATGTTGGCCACCTTCACCCCCGTGGAGCAGCCGCCTGCATTGGTCAGCAGCTTTCGCACCTCCTCCCTTCTGGGATCATCCTTCAAGATCTCCATGAGGAAGGCACCGTCCATGGGCGAGTCCGTGGTCAGTATCTCTATGTTCTGGCCCTTCAGCTCCTCCGCCGCCTCCGCCAGCAGGCGTATGACGCTGCGCCTTTGCTCGGCGGTGACATCGCGATCGGCTATGCCCGCCCCCCGGCCGGTGGGAACCAGGTGGTAGAGGCAGAAGCGGGGAATGGACTCCTCCAGAGCCAGGCTGAGCAGAGCGGGGACGTCCTGCCAGTTGTCTTTTGTCAGGGTGATGCGAAGGCCCGTCTTCAGGCCGGCATCCCGGGCATTTCGCAGACCCTGCAGGGCCCGGGCATGAGCGCCGGGGACACCCCGGAAGGCGTCGTGCCTTTCCGGATCAGCGGAGTCCAGGCTCACCCCCACATAACCGATCTTGGCCTCCGCCAGCAGCCGGGCCACCTGGGGGGTGATCAGGGTTCCATTGGTAGAGATGACCGCCCGCAGGCCAACCTCCCGGGCATGAAAGGCCAGAGCATAGAAGTTGCGGCTTAGAAGAGGCTCGCCGCCGGTGAATATCACTATGGGCACCTTCAGCTCCGCGAGTTCGTCCACCAGAGATATGCCCTCTTCCAGGGTCAGCTCCTCTCTCCCCTTCTTCTGAGCATCCATGTAGCAGTGCTGGCAGGAGAGATTGCATTGCTCTGTCAGATTCCACATCACCACCGGCCTCTTCTGAGCTGAGAAGCGCAGCAGATCCGGGGGCAGATTCTGGCAGTGCTGGGAGGCTCGAAGTGCCTCCCATACTGTGGCCTGGTCTGCCAGGGCTTTGGAGAATATTATCATCTCTCCAACCTCTCTTTTAAAAGGGCGAGCATGGCCTGGAAGGTGAACCTCTCCGGCATAACATCGACATTGATCCCCAGCCGCTCCAGCTCCTGGGCGGTGGGCAGGCCAATAGCAGCTACAGTTCCCGCCGCCAGAGCCTGGTATAGCTCCTCTCTCTGGCTCAGAGCCTCCGCCCGCTCTACCAGAAAGCGGGCTGTAGAGGAGCTGGTGAAGGCGAATATATCCACGCTTCTGATCATCATGATCATCTCATCCAGGCGGGGATCGTCTGAGGGAATGGTGTCGTAGAGGGGTATGTCGTCCACAAAAAGCCCCGCCTCCTTAAGTCCCTGAGATAGATACTGGCTTCCCTGGGCGCTGCGCAAAAATAAGATGCTGCCGCATCTTCCCCGCAGCATCCTCTCCAGGCCCGCCGAGCTGTACTCCTCCGGAACCAGGGCATCCAGACCCTTATCCGCCAGAGCCTGCCTGGTCTTGGGTCCGATGGCTACAATGCTCTTCCCCGCCAGCTCCGCCAGGAGGCCGGGGACCTTCAGGGCTATCTTCACCCCATTGGCGCTGGTGAAGGCCACACACTCTACATTGGCGATGCGCTGTAAAATGTCAGACGGTAGGGTTTTCTCCTCCAGGGCTATGGCCGGAGCAGCTATAGGAGAAAAGCCATACTCCTCAGCCAGGGCAGCCGACTCGGCCTGCTGGTGGGCAGGCCGGAGGATGGCGATTCGCTTCTTGCCGAGCTTGTCCGATAGACGCACCACATCCCCCACCACCAGTATGGCCGGAGACTCAATCTGGCTCACTTCCGCCTTCTCCGCTATGGTTCCCAGGGTGGCGGTGATCAGCCTCTGCCCCTTCCAGCCGCCCTTCTCCACCATGGCCGCCGGGGTTTCAGGCGGTTTTCCTGCTGCTATAAGGGCGGCAGCATTCTGCTTTAGACGGGAGACGCCCATGAGCACCACCAGGGTTCCCCCCAGGCCGGCGATGGCCTTCCAGTCCAGTGGAGCCTCCTTGCCCGGCTCCTCATGGCCGGTGACTATGGTCAGAGATGAGGCCACCCCTCGATGGGTCACAGGAATTCCAGCCAGAGCAGGAGCGGCTATGGATGAGGTCACGCCTGGAACCACCTCAAAGAATATGCCCCTATCCTGCAATGCCAGGCCCTCCTCGCCGCCCCGGCCAAAGAGATAGGGGTCACCCCCCTTCAGCCTCACCACCATGGCCCCCGCCTCCGCTTTCTCGATGAGGAGCTGGTTGATCTCCTCCTGGGAGAGCTTATGCCGGCCGGCATTCTTGCCCACATCGATTCTCTCAGCCCTGATTCCCTCCATCATCCTGGGATCGAGCAGCCGGTCGAACAAGACCACATCCGCCTGCTCCAGGAGCCTCCTGGCTTTGAGGGTCATGAGCTCGGGATCGCCGGGCCCCGCTCCCACCAGATAAACCTTACCGCGCGCCAAACTTCTTCACCGCCTCATCCACCAGTTCTCTTCCCCCCATCTTCATCAGCCTTTGCCCCATATCCTCCGCCCGGTCCAGTGGCTGGTCGTCCAGAGATATCTCCTCATCCAGCCGGACGAACCTGCCTCCATCCAGGGATAAAACCTCGGCCAGGACCCGGGCACTGCGGCCCGATACGCAGGCATGTACGGCCATGGGCACCACGCAGCCGCCCCCTACCGTCTCCAGTATTCGCCGCTCGATCATGGTCTCCGTCCTGGTGGGGGCATGGTCCAGGGCCCGGGAATGCTGCTCGGCTGCCGTCCCCTTCCCGGCCACCACGATTATGGTTCCCTGATTGGCGGAGGGAACAAACCGCTCCGCATCCAGCCGGGCATAGTCCATCTCGAGGCCCATCCTCTCGAGGCCTGCCTCAGCCAGAACAATGGCATCGAAGTCGCCCCGATCCAGCTTGGCCAGCCGGGTCTGCAGGTTTCCCCGCAGGCTCAATATCTGCAGATCGGGCCTGGCCCGGCGAAGCTGCGCCCCCCGGCGCATGCTGGAGGTTCCCACAGCCGCCCCCTCTCGCAGCCCCTCGATTCCCTCCCTCCCCCCGCCTCTATTGAGGAGAATATCGTAGGGAGAGTCGCGCTCTAGCACCGCGGATATGACCAGCTCATCCGGCCTTTTGGTGGGAAGGTCCTTCATGCTGTGCACGGCCAGATCTATCTCCCCGGCCAGCATACGCTCGTCTATCTCCGCCACAAAGACCCCGAAACCGGTGAGCTGGTGCAGGGGCTTGTCTAAAAAGACATCCCCGCTGGTCTTGACCTTGATCAGATCTGTCTTTACTCCCAGCTCTTCGAGCCTCTCCTGGACAATCTCCGTCTGGCGCAGCGCCAGGGGGCTTCCCCGGCTGCCCACAATCAGCTTTTCAGGCAGGACGCAAACGCCTCCAGGGTGGTTTGGATCACATCCGAGCCATGGGCAGCGGATATGAAGTCGGTCTCAAACTGGCTGGGGGTCAGGAATACCCCCGATCTCATCATGCGCCAGAAGAAGTCCAGATAGCCGGCTTTGTCGCATCTCAGAGCCTGAACATAATTGTGGGGCTCCATACCGAAGAACACCTTGAACATGGAGGCGATTCCCACCACGCTGTAGGGCAGGTCCAGGTCCTTCAGGATATCCTGGAGAGCTCGGCGCATCTCTTTTCCGCTGGCCTCTAGCTTCTCCAGTACCCTCTCCTTCTCCATTATGTCCAGGGTGGCCATGCCGCAGGCCAGGGGAACGGGACTGCCGTTGAATGTTCCTGCCTGGTAGACTCCTCCCCGAGGGGAGACCTGCTCCAGGATGTCGCGCCTGCCTCCGAAGACGCCGATGGGAAATCCGCCTCCTATGATCTTGCCCAGGGTGGTCAGATCCGGCTTTATGCCGTATAGCTCCTGGGCTCCTCCCAGGGCCAGCCGGAATCCGGTTATGACCTCGTCGAAGATGAGAAGAACATCCTGCTCTTTGGTGATCCGTCGTACTCCTTCCAGGTAGCCCTTCTCCGGGAGCACCGGGCCGATGTTGCCCAAAACCGGTTCCATGATCAGGGCGGCGATCTGTTCAGGATAGGCGGCCAGGACCGCCTCCAGGGCAGCCAAATCATTGTAGGGCACCTGCAATGTGTTTTTGGCCGTGTCCGCCGGCACGCCTCCGGAGTCGGGGGTGCCCAGGGTGGCAGCGCCGGATCCGGCCTTGATCAAAACGCTGTCGTGGGCGCCGTGGAATCCCCCTTCGATCTTGATGATCTTGTCCCGGCCGGAAAAGCCCCGGGCCACCCGGATGGCGGCCATGGTGGCCTCGGTGCCGGAGCTGACAAAGCGGAGCATCTCCATGCTGGGATAGAGCCGGGAGATCCTCGCTGCTGCCTCCACCTCCAGCAGGGATGGGGTTCCATAAAGCCAGCCTTTCTCCATCTGCTCTCTCGCCGCCTGGATTATAGCCGGATGGCGGTGGCCCAGGATCATGGGGCCGTAGGCCAGGCAGTAGTCGATGAACTGATTGCCGTCGGCATCCCAGAGGTAAGGGCCGGCCGCCCTGGAGGTGTAAAAAGGAAAGGGGGAGATGGCCCGCACCGGACTGGAGACGCCACCCGGGATCAACTCTTTGGCCCGGTCAAAGAGCTGCTGGGATGAGTCGAGATGCATAGGTCCATCCTTCCCGGCAGGATGATTATCAAACTTGCGAGCCGGGGATGAAATTTGTCTCCGATTACTATTATTATTTTAGAAAAGTATAAATAATATCAAGGCACAACAATCTGTATTAGTATTATTGATTAGTTATGAATAGCAGGCAGTGGAAGAGACGGCCTCAGAAATGGCATAAAAATCAAATTAAAAAAATATCAGAAGGGATGGCACTTGTGAAATGCCAGGCGACCGGCCTCTTCCACCTTTTCTCTGACCTCTCTCAGGGCAAGCCCTGTTTTCTCCGCTATTCTCCGGCAGTCCTCATACTCCGGCTTGAGGGATATCATCTCCCCCTCCAGCCGGCTCGCTTTAAGCCTGGCCTGATGCGCCTGGCCCGCTAGCTCCACCTCCACCACTATCTCTTCGCGCTCTGCCAGGAAGCGGTGGATGCTGGGAAAGACCCGCACTCCCAGAGAGCCCGTCTCCCGGATGATTATACCCGCCAGGCGCTCGCTGTCCTCTGCCCTGATGATGGCCCTTATCACCGATCCGGGCCGGCCCTTCTTCATGAGAGCAGGGAGGATGCATACATCCAGCGCCCCCTCTCCCATCAGCCGCTCGATCAGATAGCCCAGCACCTCTCCGGTGACATCGTCCACATTGCTCTCCAGTTGAACCACACGGTCGCCGTGATGGATGTGGCCGGGGCCGGCCGTTTCCTGGCCGGGCAAATGGGCCTCTGCCACCATCGCCCTCAGCACATTGGGCATCTCCAGATCCTTTTTGCCCGCCCCATAGCCAATCCGCTCCACCTGGAGCAGAGGTGGCTCGGACAGAAACTCATCGGCCAGGGCGGCCAGAAGAGCGGCACCGGTGGGGGTGAGAAGCTCCTCCTCCACCGGGCCGCCCCGCCAGGGAATATGGCGGGCGCGCAAAATCTCCAGGGCAGCCGGGCCGGGAACGGGCAGAAGGCCGTGTGCCGATTGAATTAATCCCCCCCCCACACAGACGGGCAGGCATAGGACCTGCTCCGCCTCCAGGCTGGCCCGGGCGGCAGAGGATCCGGCTATGTCTGCCAGGGCATCCAGCGCCCCCACCTCGTGGAAGTGAGCCTGCTCAGGTGAGACGCCATGCACCCTTCCCTCCGCCTCGGCCAGGATATGCAGAGCACGATGGGCATCCTCCAGGGCCTTTTCCCTCAGGCAGGAGGAGTTGAGGATGGACCTGGCCTCATCCAATGAGTGGAAGCGCCTGTCTGAAGTCACCGTCGCCCGGCAGGCCATGATGCTCCTCTTCTTCTGCCGGGTGACCTCCAGGCGGCAGCCTACGGACTCGACTGCCTGGCGTACGGCTTGCCGGTCGGCGCCCAGGTCGAGAAGGGAGGCCATGATCATGTCTCCGGAGGCTCCGGCGCTGGGATCTAAGAGGAGGACTTTCATAGGGAAAAGATGGCCTTGCGGCGATAAATACGAATTGGTGCAGGGCGGCGGAGGATATATCTCTCCCGTCGATATTCAATTGAATCTGGCCCGATGATGCTGAATTTAGGAAAATTCGATATCAATTTAGCTTATCTATTTGAGGCGGTCAATATCGGGCCGAAACCTATATATCTCGGCAATTGCCGTATATAGGTACTGGCAAAAGTCGAAATACACCTCTTTCCCTCCTACATCACTGGCTTTTGCCTCCCTCCTTCTTATTCCTACATGTGAGGCACATAAATTGCATCGATGATTGCTTTGAGGGCAGTCTGTTGAGGCCGTTTGTTCTTCATTCACGTCTTTTTCTTCTTTCTGGCGGCACGGTATTTGGGCCAGCTCTGGAAGCGCTTGCTTTTGTCAGCATAGCTCTCTGCCACACTCGCTGCCACCGCCCTGTCCACTTTTTCCTCCCGCGCTCGCCGCTCGCTTGCCGCCTTTTTGACCACGATGTAGTTGGCCAGCAAAAAGAGGGGAAACATGAGGATGCAGATCACCACTATATGCCAGATTTCCATGAAGAATGGTCTCTCTCGGGAATATAAAAGGAGCACTCAGGGGGGAGGGGCAGGCTTCTCCTGAGACAAGGATCACCTGAACTTGGAGAGCAGCCGGACATAAAACTCCCGCTCTGAACCTTTGGCGTTGCGGACCAGCCGGTCCAGGATCAGCTCCGGTGTGCTGCGGGCCAGGAAATTGTAGCGCGGGCTGCGGCAGAGGCGAAGGTTATTATTTTCATCAAGCCCCTCCGCCTCAATGCCGTCCACCCGCACTGCAGTCTCAGAGTATCGCAGCACCTCCCCGGCCAGGTGGCTCACGAATACAGCCATAGAGCGGCGCCGGTTCAACTGGTCCAGGATGCAGGCTATGATTCTGGCCGATGCCCCCGGCTCGGTTATGGACTCCAGCTCGTCGGCTATAACCAGCTTTCTCTTCTCATTTTCCACAATGGCGAACTTTTTCATGGCCGTCTCAAAGGCTCCGGCGGAGAGGGTTCCCCGGCTCTTGCCGAAGTAGTAAAACTCCTCCAGGAGGGAGAGACGACAGGCGGCTGCGGGCACGGGCAGGCCCATGTGGGCCAGGATCACTATCTGAGCGATGAGGTCGAGCAGGGTGGTCTTGCCTCCCGAGTTGACACCGCTGAGCAGAGAGACGGTCTCCGGATGATCTCCCTCTCCCAGAGCATAGCTCACCGGCTCCGGTTTCTCTAAGAAGAGATGGCGGCCCTGATTGAAGGAGAGGCAGGGTTCAGGCACAAACTCGGCAAAGGCCAGATCTCTCTCCATTATAAAGCAGCCCAGGGCGTAGCTGAAATCAAAGTCCGTCAGGGCATGGACCAGGTCCAATGCTGACTTCTTCTGGCCCTGGAGAAGCCTGGCCAGCTCCCTTCGAGCTTTCAGGCCCTTCTCCTCCCTGCGGCTTCTTATGTCCTGCTGAAAAGAATGCAATGCCTGCCGGTCTATCTCCAGGGGATAGGCCGCCTCGCCGGCGAAGATCTCCTCCAGCCGTGCCGATTCGGAGCCTGCCAGCTCCAGCTCGGCTGCAGCGCGGGAGAGAGCCTGCTTGATAACCTCTTTGAAGATGCCCCTCATCTGGGCCTGGAGCAGCTCTCGCACCCCATCTCTCGCTCTCATGGCCAAAAGCAGATCGCTGCCGCCTAATGTCAGAGAGCTTCTCTCTATCCTCTGCTTCAGCTCCTCATTAGCCCAGGCCTCTGCCCTCTCCACAACTGCATTTAGATTGTCGCTTAGCCTTTTCAGCCTCTCCTCTTCCCGGTCGCCGCTCTCCTCCAGCCGGGATAGTAGCCCCTCCAGCTCCTTCCACTGGGAAAAGCCCGCTACACCCCCATCCCTGAGAAGCTCAGCC
>CALMJN010000290.1 GCA_937864385.1 uncultured Methanosarcinales archaeon
GGCCAGCAGAATCAAAGCGACAATGCCGGGCAGGCCCAATCCCATGAAGAGTCCCACCAGTGGAAGGAGATAGGTAAGAATGCTGGAGGGAATCTTCACCGCATTTATCAGATCGAACCTCTGAGCAGCCTCTAAAACACCGCTAAAGGAGCTGGCAATCATCACCACAGGAATGCCAAGAGCAAGCAGGTGAAAGGTAAACATGGCTTCGTCCAGGAGCTCATTTGGTATATTCAGAATTCTATTAACCAATAGGTCCGTGAGCCCGAAGAGCGCAAGCGCACCTGCAATACCCATAATCGCCTGCACTGTCAATGCAGTCCAGATGATCTGAGGGACCTGGCCTCCTTCACCCTTGCCCAGGGCTTCAGCCACATACTTGGTGGTAGCTCTTCCCAGACCAAGGTCGAATATGGTGAAGTATCCCATGACCACCCATGCCAGCGAGAGAAGCCCGAACCGCTCCGTACCCAGCCCCCGGATCACAAATGGCATGGCAATCACTGCCACCAGCAGAGGCAGCGCCTGGCCGATCAGGTTCAAGAGTGTATTTCGGGCAATCAGGCTGCCGCTGATCTGGATCCCTTGGGGAGGCCCTTGATCCTTCAGCTCGCCCAATCGCTCCTCATTTTCTGCCGTTTTCTCTCACCACTTGTCCCCGCTCACTGGGGATGACAGTTATCAGTGCAGGTGAAAAGCCCGATTGATGCTTGATATGCACAGAAAGCAATCCGCATCAGAACTGTAGTTCATCACTCCGGCCTCGCCAGCCCTTCTCGCAGAAACGCTGCCATTACGCCCAGCATCAGCCCCAGGATGCCGGCAATACCCAAAATCAAGGCCTTCCTGGGCCATATGGGGCTGATGGGCTCTCTGGCCGGCTGGACTATTTCCAGGTTTCTGATCAGCAACAATTGCTTATCCAGCTCCATTCGGCGGTCCATGAGAGCAGAGCGCTGGCTTTCCTTGCCGTTCAAGATATCCAGAGTGCGGGAGAAGCGCATTTCGGCCTGTACTGCCGTTGATGAACCGGAGGTCTCCTCCATGTCTTGAAGCGTCTCACTTGTTTGATTTATCTCCAAATTTATGACTTCAATCCGCTGCTCCGTGTTCGCCAATTGATCCTCCAGGATCTTTTTCTGCTTATTATAGCTATTCTCGCTGAGCGCGGAATAGCGCTCAATCATAGTCTCAACTGCTTTCAGGCCTTCTTTTCTCTTTTTAGTCTCAATTGAGATCTCAACAAGCCTATCGCTGTCTTTAACCGGTTCTACCTTGACATCATCCTTAAAAGTCCTGAAATCGCTAGAGGTACCATTGGGGCTTATCGCCTCAAAGACCTCCAGCAGGAACTCATCGCTGAGCATGACATTCTTCATCGAGGCCTGGCTGGTATAGGCGGGATCATCATAAAATCCCACGGCAATGATGGACGAGACCTTGTAAACCGGGGGCATGGCGAAGCTTATCACCCCTGCCAGCAGAACAGCAATAATAAAGGTGCCCACAATTAAGAGACGTCTCTTCCAAAGAACACCAAATATATCGCGCAGATCGATCTCATCTTCCATTTTTCAGCCTCAGGCAAATCTCAATTTCAATATGCATAGATACATAATCCACATATAGCTGCTTCGATTCCGCAAATGAACAGCACTACATCCTGCTCATATACCTTGCCCTTGACCTTCCCGAGAACTGCTATCGCGAGATGCGTTAAGTGAAACATTTTTTTATATGGCTTTTCCAGGCTACCATCATTGTTCACTTTGGCAAAAGCTTCCTTATGAAATCCGCCCA
>CALMJN010000291.1 GCA_937864385.1 uncultured Methanosarcinales archaeon
TTCAACGTCAAAAAAAATATTGATACCCTCGTGAACCTCACACCCGCTCATCAATCATTCCATGCCCGTCGTCCTCTATCTTCAGATCGCTCAGATTAACATCGCCGGTATTTGTAACCGTATAGGTGTAATTTACGACATCACCTATCCTGGCTGAAGAGACATCTGCTCTCTTATCTATCTCTATAGCGGCGGTGTAGCTTGTGGGAACACTCCATCTGGCGTTAAGGTGGAAGGTCTTGTTGCACGGATCAGTGGCGTTAGCCCAGACGATGTTGGTGATGTTGCCGCATAGATCTATCTCAGCAACAACGTATCTTGCATTGAAAATCTTGAATTCTCCAGGCAGTAGAGATGCGATCTGTTCTCTCAGGCCGAGCTTGTCATCAGTGACATTGACCTGGTAGAGAGTCTCATTTCCGATGTTCTCTACGATTATGGTATAATTTATAGCCTGGTTTATGCCGGCGGGATTGACGGGAGAAGGCCCGAAATCAGCGGTTTTGTTGATCTTCAGACTCGATCCACAGCACTCAGAGTTCACAAAGTCCATGCCGCTTATATTGGAGCAGTTCAATGTGACCTGCTCTGGTGCGGAGACGGGACTCCAGCCCTCTTTTGACTCTTCGCTCAGATTATAGATTCCAGGAGGCAGGCTGCAGAACTGGTAGTAGCCGGTCTCATTGGTCAGGGCGCTAATTGCCCCACCCAGGCTGTTGGTAAGGACGATGGTCCAGTTTGAGAGGTTGAATCCGCCGCAGGTATTCTTTTTATGGCCGCTTATGCAGAGCGATGCCTGGTTGGTGAAGTTGAGGTTGGTTATGTTTTCTCCAGCCAGATCCCTGGTGTAGCAACCGTCGGGATAGGTCTGAGTCCATCCATCCTGAGAGAGCTCGCAGACGGAGTAGGTATCATTCTCTAGGTTGCAGACCTGCCAGAAGCCGCTGGCATCTGTGGTGGCATTCCACTGAGAGGTTGCATTGCTGATGGTGATGTTCCAGCCGGACAGCAGCAGGCCGGTGCAGCCATCTTTTTTATAGCCTGACAGGCAGTGAGTATTGTCATAGGTATAGGTGATGCAGGCATAAGACCAGCCTCTGGTCTCTATATGCGATGCGAATGTCCCGCAGCCGCGGACTGTTGAAACTGCTTTGTTCACCGCAGTGAGGTTGAATGTCCCCTGACCGACGTAAGCACTTACATTGCTCGTGGTTCTGCTGTCTGTAATGTTACCCACAGCAGTGTCATTAAAGGATGAATTACCTTGGAAATCAAGAATTCCGTCAGATGGGGGGACATTATGTTTGCTGCCATTGACGATCAAATCTAGATGAAGCGGACTGCCTTCGATCATCTCCATGTCCAGATCTGCATCGACGTATGCATATGATCCATTGGCCCATGACGGGGCAAAGTTCTCGGCTCTGGCAAACATGGAGCAATTCAGGGTTGTATTGAGCTCTACCGAGAGCAATTTGCCTTTGGAAGGATCGAATTTGTTGAATTGGTAATCGGCTGTCCAGCCGGTAAGGTTTCCTTGGGGCGTTTGATCTGCAAAGAGATTTGAGCACTGCTTCTCTTGCACAATAGCAGCCAAGGATGAGGTAGTCAGAATGGCTATGAATAAAATCGATAACAATAATCGCCTCATAATCGGTTCATCTCCCTGGAAATAATAAATCTTTTATATGCTGCACCTAAAGATATCAATGATTCATTCATCAACATTGCTGGCCACCTTCTCCTGATTTTGCATCATAGGTATAAGATACGCAGACCTTTGCTCCGGCTATCGAAAACACCCCATAGTTGGATCTTCCCGAGGTCTCGGTCTGGGATGAGACATCCGCGACTACAGGAAGGACGATGCTCTGGCCCGGGGTACCGGCCAGGAAATCGCTTATATTATCTATGCTCCTGGTTACAGCTTCTGTGGGAATGGGGGTGATGGATTTGGTGCCGGAAGATCCAGAATAGTCTGAAACCCCGTCATATTGGGATAGATTGCCCGAGGTGCTGCGGTTGAAGCTTATGGACAGGCTATCGGATGAGGGAAGTCCTACCGTCAATTCGCCCGCGAGCATCAAGGTGAAATTTGCGGGTTTTGGATTCTCATTTTCGATCATGACCTCTTGGGAGAGGTTCATCTCACAGGACAGCTCCACCTCTCTAAGCGTCCCCATCTCAGGATCGAATTTTGGCAGAGTGACATTGGAACTCCATCCCGCATACATTTCAGGAATAAAGTCGCAATAATCAATCTGTTCGGCGCTGGCTGAGAGCAGCCAGGGAGAAAAAAAGACTGTCAAGATCGCCATCTTGCATAAAATATCCTTTAAGAGCTTCATTTATTTCAGCACCCTCAATCCGGAACCAATTTTCAAATTGATCGCTTTTATCATCCTCAGATGAAAGGATAAAAACAAAAACGCGAGCAAAAGCAGCCCTGAATCAAATTGATGTCGGTTCACCCAATTGCGATGAAGATAAAGGCCTAGCTCTATCATGTCTCTTCCCTCCCATCATTTTATCGGATAATCTTTTCCAAATTAATAATCCCATCTGCCTATAAATTCGTTATGGTAATACATGAAAAATACACTATTGCCCGAAGTAAGCAATGAGGCGATAA
>CALMJN010000292.1 GCA_937864385.1 uncultured Methanosarcinales archaeon
CAAGGGCCCCGGCGTGGAGTGCCACATCGACTCACCGGGCGAGCCCATGCTCTATCCGGAGATAGTGGAACTGGTACGCCGCTTAAAGCATATCAAGGAGGTCACCGTGGTCTCTATGCAGAGCAACGGCTGCCTTCTCTCCGAGAAGAAAATCCAGGAGCTGGAAGGGGCCGGCCTGGACCGAATCAACCTCTCCATTCACTCCCTGGAGAGGGAGAAAGCCGCTTATCTGGCCGGAGCGCCCTGGTTTGATATCGAGAAGATCAAAGAGACAGCTAAGAGAATAGCGGAGAGCAGCATAGACCTGCTTATCGCCCCGGTTTTCATACCGGGGATCAATGAGGAAGACATTCCTGAGCTTATCCGCTTCGCCCGGGATATAGGCGCGGGAAAAAGATGGCCGGCGCTGGGTATTCAGAAGTTTGAGCATTACCGGCTGGGCAGAAGTCCGGGCAAGGTCCGGGCCCAGAGCTGGTGGCAGTTTTATAATCGGAGCATGGCCGGCTGGGAGAAGCAGTTCTCCATGCCCCTCCGCCTCAGGCCCCAGGACTTTGCCATAGAAAAGCGCCCCATGATTCCCACCGTCCTGGAGAGAAAGGAGAAGACCTGGGTGGATATCCGGGCCCCCGGGTGGGTGCGGGGAGAGATCTTGGGTGTGGCCAAAAACCGGGTGGTCTCGGTGATGGACTGCCCGATAAGCCAGGGGCGGGTGCGGGTGCAGATTGTGAGCAACAAGCACAACATCTACGTGGCTGTGCCTTGCTGATACAGTAAGATGTGTCCGCAGGTATCTAGGGAGGAGATCGAGTTAAACCAGGCTCGGGCCATAGGCCCCGCCAATCCGTGGAGGAAGATTTGATGGGGAAAAGCTTAACAGATCAAGCAACAACGCATCAGGACGTGCCCGATGTCAGCCTGATCATTCCCACCAGAAATGAAGCCGCGACCATCTGTGAGTGCATCGAGAGAGCCCGGCAGGTCTTCCTCAAGATGGGTCTGGAGGGCGAGATCCTGGTCTCGGACAGCTCGACCGATGATACTCCCAACCTGGCCCGCTCCTGCGGAGCGAGGGTGATAAAGCCGGATAAGCTTGGATACGGTAATGCCTACCTGACCGGCTTTGATCAGGCCCGGGGAGACTATATCGTCATGATGGATGGGGATCTGACCTATGATCCCGGGGATATGGAGAGCATGATCTCCCTGCTCCAAGGAGGCCGGTGCGACCTGGTCATGGGCTCAAGGCTTAGAGGCAAGATTCTCCCCGGGGCCATGCCCGCCCTTCATCGTTATATCGGCAATCCGGTCCTGACCTGGATACTGAATATGCTCTTCTCCGCAGGCATATCCGATGCCCATTGCGGCCTGCGGGCCATAACCAGGTCGGCCTTAGTGAGCTTGGGCCTCAGATCGGGTGGAATGGAATTTGCCTCTGAGATGCTGATTGAGGCGACGGGAATGAATTTAAGGATCTGTGAAGTGCCCATAGTCTATCATCCCCGCAAAGGCGCTTCCAAGCTCAACTCCTTTACCGATGGTTGGAGACATCTTCGATTTATGATGCTCTACCGCCCGGCGCCGTTTCTCCTCCTTCCCGGCCTGCTGGCCATAGTTCTCGGGCTGCTTTTGGCAGTAGAGGTGTACCTGAGCGACGGCTCCAGGATGCATTCTCTGATCCTGGGCGGCCTGCTGGTGATCATAGGCTATCAGATGCTCTTGGGGGGACTATATTTCAGAGCATTCGCCGCCTTTTACAGGCAAAGCGGCTCGGGAAGAATTAAGCGCCTGACCAGCTATCATTCCCTGGAAAAGGAGCTGCTGCTGGGAATATTTTTGCTTGCCGCGGGAGTTGTTGTGGGGGGAGAGGTCCTATTGAGCTGGGGCGCATCCGGCTTTGGAGCCCTCTATGCCGCCCAGAGCGCCATGATGGCCATGATCTTATGCATACTGGGGATTCAAACCCTGTTCTCCGGGACTTTTATAAGCCTGCTCTTGCTCCAGAGCAGCCAGCAGGATTAGCTAAAAAGGCAGCCTAAAAGAGCCTCTCCCGCTCTGGCTCCCGGATGGAGGGCTGATTTATCCGGATTTTCGGCGCCTTTGGCCGCGAGAAGCCTGATCTTGGACCCTCAGCCGTGCTTTTTACCCGGCTCCAGCAGCCAGTCGTAGGGTATCAGATCGCTGTCCGGAGAGAGGCGAAATTCGTCAGGTTCCCGGTAGTCATAGGGATGGGTGGGCACGCTGAGGAAGTAGGCGGTTTCCTGGCCCAGGGCCTTGAAGCCGTGATACACCATTGGAGGCACGCTTATGAGCAGGGGATTTTGCTCTCCCACAAAGAACTCATTTACCTCTCCTTGGGTGATCGATCCCTCCCTGCCGTCATAGAGGGCCACCTTCATCATCCCCTTTATGCAGGTGAAGTTATCCGTCTGCTTTTTATGGTAGTGCCAGGCCTTGACCACTCCGGGATAGGCGGTGGTGAGGTACACCTGGCCGAAGCTGCTGAATATCTCATCATCGCAGCGCAGGATCTCCATCAGCCAGCCGCGTTCATCCGGGATTACCCTCAGATTCTTGGTCTTTACCCCATCGATCATATTCTCACCACTGATCCGTCACCCATTAAAAACTTGGCTTCCGGTTCTCTCTGCCATTGCCCCGTTTAAATGTATGCCATTAAAAGCAGAATAACCGCCATCGAGACCGATAAGAATAAAAATAATAATTAAATAAAAATGA
>CALMJN010000293.1 GCA_937864385.1 uncultured Methanosarcinales archaeon
AACGCATACCATTATTGTTCTATCCTGGATATGTCTCTTGCTATCATTCGGCCTTGCTCTGGCTCAATATTATGATCCTGAGGCAGCCGGGACAGATACATCAGGGGCAGATATGATGGCAGGTGGAACAGAAATGGGCATCAAATTTTATGAAAGGCAGTCCAATTTCGGCGATTGCGACTGGCTTCCGCCGGGAGCTATATGCCTGATTTTTTCCGACCAATACAAATGGATTGTTAAAGATTACCGGATCAGTTCCGGCCCAATACCAGTGGGGAGCAGCAATTGCCTCCCGGTAGAATTGATCCGCGGCTATTATGCCGATTATTATCACATTCTGGGAACATCTCTGGTTGCCATTGAAAAGCGGGAACCGGTAATAAAGGTTAAAACGCCCCCGCTGAGATGCCCAGTAGCCTCCATCTTCACTTAGCTAAAATCTCTTATTTTTCAGATTTTCATATTAAACACCCCATAATAATTGCGATAGCTATATATTTGATCTGTATCGCCCCTAGGCTTGAGTTGATATAATGAAGCCTGGACTATACTTAACAATAGCCTCTCTTATTCTGGCTGCATTTTTGTCAGGATGTTTGGAGCAGAGAGAGGAAAGTGAGGGTGCACCGGTTGATGGGACGATCAAGATAGGGGTATTGCAGTCCTTGACCGGAGACCTGGGATCCTACGGTGGCCCCATGAGCGATGGCATAAAGCTGGCTGCGAGAGAGATCAATGCCAATGGGGGACTACTGGGAAAGCAGGTCGCTCTGCTGGTAGAGGATGACCAGACCAATAATGTGGCTGCTGTCGATGCCGTGAACAAGCTGGTCAAGGTGGACCGGGTCGCAGCCATAGTTGGGGCAACCGGAAGCGGACAGAGCATGTCTGTAATTGATATCATTACCAAGAGCGGAGTGCTTCAGATATCCTCATCCAATACAGGAACGGATTTTACCAATTATCCGGATGATGATCTGTACTTCCGAACTGCATCTTCCGATTCTCTGCAGGGAGCGGCCATGGCCAAGCTGGCTCAGGAGCGGGGATATAAGACCGCCTCGACCATCGTCATCAATAACCCCTATGGAGTGGGCTTTGAGGACGTATTTATCCAGGCCTTTGAGGCTGATGGCGGGGCCGTGCTGGAGAAGGTAAGGTACGATCCATCCCAGACGGTATTCGACTCCGAGGTGGAGAAGATCGCCACCAGCAATCCGGAGTTCATAATGATGGTCTCATATCCGGAGACAGGAAGCCTCATACTCCGCACCGCCTACCAGAAGGGCATATTGAAGAACATCCCCTGGCTGCTCTCGGAGGGACTGCAGGCCGATAACCTGGCCAGCCTGGTAGGAAATGATACCTCGGGCAATTATATTGCCGCCGGTCTAGAGGGGCTGGCTCCGGATCTGGCAGCAGGTGGAGCGGCTTATGACGCCTTCCGGGAGAAATACCTGGCCGAGTATGGACGGGAGCCGGGAATCTACTGTAGCAACAGCTATGACGCCCTGGCCGTGGTAGCTCTGGCAATAGAGCAGGCCAAGAACGCCACCGGCAGAGCCATTGCCGACAACATACCTCTGGTTGCCAATCCGCCCGGCGAAGAGGTCTCCGATCTGGGAGAAGCCTTGAGGCTGATCAGAGAGGGCCAGGATATCAATTACCAGGGAACATCAGGAGATATCGCCTTTGATGAAAATGGAGATGTGAGCGGATCATTCATCATCTGGACTGTGGCTGAGAACGGCAGCATCGTCCAGGGAGAAAAGGTAGCGGTCTGATCCGCTGCCGCTCTTTTATTCTTATTTCTTTATTTTTTACTCGTTTATTTCTTTTATTTCTTGCTCGTTTCACATACCAGCGGTCATGCCAAGATTGATATACGCTCTTAAGTAAAAGACGGCGGCATTGAAGATACTTCTCATGGGCAATCCCAATGTGGGAAAGAGTGTGATCTTCTCCCGTCTGACGGGAATAGGGGTCATCTCTGCCAATTATCCCGGCACCACAGTGGAGTACACGGAAGGAAATATGAAGCTGGGGGGAGAGACGGCCACATTAGTGGATGCCCCCGGCGTCTATTCTCTCGATCCCTGCAGTCGGGTGGAGGAGGTCTGCGGCAAGATCTTCGCCAAGGGCGCTGATGTGGTGGTCAATGTCATTGATGCCACCAATCTGGAGAGAAACCTCAACCTGACCCTCCAGATATTGGAGCGGGGAGTGCCTACAGTTATAGCCCTCAACCTCTGGGATGTGGCGGTCAAAAAAGGCATCGAGATCGATGTCGCCGCTCTGGAAAGGGAGCTGGGAGTGCCGGTGGTTGCCACGGTGGCTGTGAGCGGTCAGGGCATCCGGGACCTGGTGCAGTCGCTGGACAAAGCCAGAGCCCCTCCCGCCATTCAATTCGACTCGCCGGACCAGAGATGGGGCCGCATCGGAGAGATCGCAGCCAGGACCCAGAAGGTGGTACACCGGCATCCTTCTCTCTTCGACAGGCTGGAGGACATATCCCTCAAGCCCGTGACCGGCATCCCCCTGGCCTTGCTGGTGCTCTATCTCTGCTTCAGCCTGGTGATTGAGACGGGGGAGACTATCATCCTCCATATCACCGATCCCATCTTCTCAGCCTACTCCGGATTCATCACCCACTTGGTCAACGAGCAGATCGCATCACCCCTGCTGCGAGAGATATTGATTGGAAACACCCCCGAACTGCTCAAGTCCTTCGGCATCCTCACCACCGGCCTTTATATTCCCATGGGGGTGGTTTTGCCCTTCCTCATCCCCTTTTATCTGGTCTTGGGGTTCATGGAGGACATAGGCTACCTTCCCCGGCTGAGCATCATTCTGGATGCCTTCATGCACAGGATCGGCCTGCACGGAGCAGCCATACTTCCCTGCGTCCTGGGCATGGGCTGCAGCGTGCCGGCGGTGATATCCGTGCGCATTCTGGAGTCGCCCAAGCAGAGGTACCTGGCGGCAACGCTGATGACCATGGCCATACCCTGCGCCTCCCAGACGGCCATGATCTTCGGCATGCTGGCGCCCTTCGGGCTGAGGTATGTCCTGGCGGTCTACCTCTCCCTCTTCCTGGCTTTCGTTACCACCGGTTTCTTGCTGCACAAGATCATCGGGGGGGAGTCCCCGGAGATTTTCCTGGAGATTCCGCCCTACAGGATGCCCAATATGAGGGCTCTGTTCAAGAAGACATTCATCCGGGTGCGGGAGTTTCTCAAGGAGGCGGTGCCCTACATCGGATTCGGCATGCTGCTGATGAACTTCTTCTACCTCTCCGGGCTGATGCACCAGATCGGAGTAACTCTGCACCCGGTGGTATCCGGGATCCTGGGGCTTCCCAGTGATGCGGCCACGGCTCTGATCATAGGCTTTCTGCGAAAGGATGTGGGCATAGGCATGTTCGCCCCCCTGGATATGACCGCCAAGCAGCTGGTCATAGCCTCCGTGGTCTTGGCCATGTATTTTCCCTGCGTGGCCACATTCATGGTCATGCTCAAGGAGCTGGGGGTGTCAGGAACTCTCAAGTCTGTGGCTTTGCGGCTGGTGGCGGCGCTCCTGGTGGGAGGGGGCTTGCATCTGCTGATGGCGTGATATCATCCTCTTCAGATCGCAGATGAGCATTCCGCCCATGTTTTTGGTCTCTCCTGGAAATGCCCCTCCACTCCCGCGCCTTCGGCCCGACAACCGGCATTGAGAACTCTAGCAATAGTTCATGTATCAATTTATGCATATATGTGATCGCAGCCAAGATAAAAGGAGACTAAATCGCCGATGTGCTCAGATGGCCTTAAGGCAAAGCAAGCAGCATCCGCCCATGAGAACGAGGGGAAACTAAACGATGAGGAGAGGCAAAGGCTCGCCGATTTTGAAGCCCATATACGAAGAGGCATGGAGCAGTCTGAGGCTGGTCTCGGCAAGACATTTAAAGATAAAGATGATTTCCTAAATTATCTCAGAAACCTCTAGCTACAGTCTTTATTCTATGAAATTCCGATATGAGCCGGTACCGGAT
>CALMJN010000294.1 GCA_937864385.1 uncultured Methanosarcinales archaeon
GTAAGTGAAGTTTTTGTCATTATAAGAGAGGCTCATATTGCTGGCGTTCCAGGGTCCGTTCTTCTGGAGATTGATGACAAAGTCATATCTGCCGCAGCTCTCCATGATATTTTCCAGGTCCATGGAGAGGGAGAAGTCGGACTGTCCCACTGCCACCAGAGCAGCATCGTGATAGCAGGGGTCCGGACAGCCCGATGGGGCGGGGCCTATGCAAAGGTCGGACCACTGGGCAAAGGAGCCCGTGGATGGCTGGTGAAGGGTAACATAGACCTCCAGGACATCTCCGCTCTGCAGGGGGGAGCAGCTGGCGAGGAAGGAGAGGCTTATGGGAGTGCCAAGGGTGATGCTCTGGTTTGTAATGCAGCTTGAATTGAGAATGAATGTGGCTGTGCCGCTCTGCCCACCATCGGGGAAGGTCTGATTGTTGCCGCTCCTCTCCGTGAAGCTGATATCGCTCCAGGTGAGACTGCCAGTTTGATTGAAGGTATATGCCGTCCGGTAAGTTGTATTTCTGCAGCTCTCCTGGGGCTCCGGTGAGGCGGTCTTGCTGGAGCTGAATAGGGTCGAATTGTAACAGGCGACGACGATGGAGGCGCTGGCATTTGCCTCCAGCGGACAGCCGCAGCAGTCCTCGTAGGCCTGCACCGATAGGCTGTTATTGAGGCTGCTGCCGCAGTCGCACTGGGCCTCTTGCGGCACTCTCAGCTTTATCTGCCGCTGCCAGGGACTGCCGTCCTCTAAGGTCTGATTGATCCAGGTGATGGTGTGGCTTGTCGTATTCACCACACCCCCGCCATCCTCGATCACATCCCATCCCTCTGGGTAGGTGTCGACGATTATGTCATGGGTGATGTTCTGGCGGCATGAACCGGCGCTGTAGCTCACATTGAGGTCATATGTGCCTGTCTCACCCACATAAAGGAGGGCGGGGCCGCTCTTGGCGGCAGACAGCTCCGGCCGGCTCCCCGCAGCCAGTGAGTAGGGAACCAGGCTGGTCGGTGGAGTCCAGGCCCTTCCGCAGGCATCGGTATAATGGGGGAAGATGGCTATATTTCCGTAGGAGGGGCTGCATGCTCCCTGAGGAAGTCCCAGGTCGAAGGCGAAATACTTCTCCTCCCCGGGCACCAGGTTTCCCACATAAAAAGAGCTATTGGAGGTGTGTAGGACCGCTCCGCTGACATTGGAGATGATATAGTCTTCCGGCATTCCGGAAAACTCCATTGAGAGGTCCATGACGTAGCTAACATCAGCGCCGACATTGGAGAGAGATACATTGACCGTCTGGTTGCCGCAGTAGGGCGCAGAGATGGGATTGGGGGTGACGGTGTACTCCAGATTGGGATCCTTGGAGACGAAGAGTACGCTGCCTTTGGCATGCTGGCTGGCGCAGGGAGTGGAGTTGCAGCCCCAGGTGGCATCGCATTCGTTGACCAGATTGGTGCAGCTATTGACTATGAAGCTCAAATTCTCCGTCCTCTTCTCTCCCGGCTCCAGCTTTTCATAGGACCAGTTCAGGCCGCCGGCCGTGGAGTAGGCCAGGGTCAGCCCGGAGCTGGGGGTATTGTTGACCAGAACATTGTACATGGGGCCGGTTCCCGTGTTCTCCACGGAGACATGGCCTGTGACATTGTCAAAGCGGTGAGCATTGATCACCGAGGGGGTCAACTCCAGCTTCATTATGGGGAAGTTGACATCAATTGACTCCGAGGCGAGGCTGAGGGAGTCGTTGGTCGATGTCAATTCTGTTTCGAGCCGTCCCCCAGAAACG
>CALMJN010000295.1 GCA_937864385.1 uncultured Methanosarcinales archaeon
CAGCCGGCGGCCACCAGCAGCGCCTGCGCCAGCCCGACCCAGGCCACGGCACCGTGCGGCTCCAGTAGGGTCCTGTGCCCCAGGTAAGCTTCCCTTATGGTCTTGCGAGTCTCTTCATCGCTTATAGAGACTGCATAGAGATCCTTTTTCATGGCGGAGAGGTCCGGCTGCCTGCCCACATTGCCGGCCTCATCCATCTGCCCTCCGTAGAGGGAGAAGAGACGGGCCAGATTGCTGGGATGGCCCACATTCATGGCATTGGAGATGCAGTTCTTGCTGGGGCGGATGGGCTCATAGGCCCCGGTTTGCATGAAACGGGGGAACTCATCATTCTCATTAGTGGCCACCACGAACTTTTTGACTCCCAGGCCCATATTCATGGCTAGAAGCCCTCCCATGAGATCTCCGAAGTTGCCGCTGGGAACGGAGAAGATGACCTTTTCTCCCGGCCCTGCCACCCGGGAGCGGGCGTAGAAGTAATAGACTGCCTGAGGCAGCAGCCTGCCGATATTTATGGAATTGGCCGAGGAGAGGTTGAGTGCAGAAAGGTCGGGGTCGGCAAAGGCCCGCTTTACCAGGGCCTGGCAGTCGTCGAACTTTCCCTCTACCGCCAGGGGGAAGATGTTTTTGCCCAGGGTGGTCATCTGGCGGCGCTGCCGCTCTGTAACCTCCTTTTCCGGGAACAGCACCACCACCTTGACATTATCCAGGCCGAAGAAGGCATGGGCCACCGCCGAGCCGGTGTCTCCCGAGGTGGCGGTAAGTATGATTATGCTTCTCCCTTCCTCTTTTAGGAAATGCTGCACTAGCCGTCCCATGGCCCGGGCAGCAAAGTCCTTGAAGGAGCAGGTAGGGCCCCGGTCCAGGCGCAGGATATACTTGCCATCGAAGACTCTTTCCACAGGCACCTCAAAATTGTAGGCATCCTGCAGCATGCCTCGCAATGCCTGGTCCGAAATCAGATGTTCCAGATACGGCCTCATAACCTCGCGGGCGATCTCCGGATATCTCATCCCGGGAAATTCATCTATCAGGCTACTCGGAAGGCAGGGGATCTGCTCGGGCATAAAGAGCCCCTTGTCCGGAGCCTGGCCCATGAGCAGGGCGGCTTTGAAGTCCACCCTCACCGGATGGCCGTTGGTGCTGAAGAATTGAATGGGAGACATGCTCTTGAAAGGTATGCGGGAGCATATCTTTAAGGCTTTGCCAGGAGACAAGGGATATCTATATATTCGATTATTGTCTTATACGGTGTCGTCCAATGCCGAAGAAAATATGGCGTATGGATGTAAGAAGATGCACGAATGCAGCTAAAGCGAATGGGTGAAATGCATTAGATATGGAGGACAGCTTGTTCAAATTGGATTTGGACTCTGCCATTGAGGATGCTGCAAGCTTCCGCACAGATATGGCTCTGGAATTGGAGTCTCCTCTTTCAGGCCCTAAACCCGGCCCTCAGTTGCCCCGGAAAAATTGGCCGGAATTCATTTAAAGAATATATTGGGCTGGGAGCTGCATCTCGCGCCTCCTGGCTGTTAATTTTTCATTTAAGCAAATATCATCCAGCAGGGTTCAATAGCCTCTCGGCAAAGGAGATGAAAATTCCTTTCTCCCAGCCAAGAATCCCAGCAGACAAACGCCCTTCTCTGTTTTTTATCCGGCCCCTCTCCCGCCCAGATCTGCAGACAAAGGGGGGGATGGTGGATTGATGGCCTGGCTGGCCCGAGATCGTCAGCGCTGGCGCTGCAGCCTGGCCCGTCAAATGAGCAATTTGCGGCTGCGGTGAGGGAATATTTAAGTATTAGTTTCAGCTAAGTTGGTCACAAATGATGGTCGTATCGCCCGATTCAAAAGCTAATATAAAAAGGAGGAAATGAGATGGCGTTCTACACATTGGGCCTCACCTTTAATCTTGTGATACTCCTGACAGTTATTATTCTGGCTGTTTGGATATATGGTATATATTTCAACTTTAAGAAATGGGGCCTCGGATCCACCGGCTACCATGACCAGTTGCGCTACAGCTTCTGGCTCTTCCTGGCTACCTGGGTTCATGAGGCATTTAAGGATGGTTTATGGGTATTTCTGAGGACGGTAGTGCTTGATGTTCTTTTGCTGAGGAGGACTTTAGCCAGAAGCCCGGTGCGCTGGGTCATGCACATGTCCATGTTCTATGGATTCCTGGCCCTGGCGGCTATGTCTGGGTTTGCACTCTTCCTGGATATAATCGAGCACTTCAACCTGGCCGGGCTGGCCCATGAGGCGGAGATGGTAAAAGAGATGATGGCATTGCCCTTCGACATATTCGGCTACCTGCTTCTCGTCGGCGCCACCATTGCCGTTTCCAGGAGGATCTTCATCAAGTTCGTACGGGATAACACCACCGCCTATGATGCTTTCCTCATCGGTGCAGTGTTCCTCATCACCATCACCGGATTTTACGCCGAGTGGATGCGAGGAAATTCTTTCCTCATCGGGAATCTCTTCGAGTATCCCGTATATGCCCCCCACTTTGCTCTGATTCATACCGTTCTGGCCATCGGGCTGTTCGCTCTGGTTTTGCCCTGGAGCAAGTACATCCATGTCATAGCCACGCCCATGACCCTGATCGCCAATAGAGGAGGAGAGTAAGATATGGCTGATCAAAAGAATTCCAAGCCCTTGATGACGGGCTATATGTTGTCCACCCAGCTCATGGAGGTAGACGGCTGCAACCGCTGCCAGGAGTGCATGAAGTGGTGTCCCACCTTTGCCGTGAGGCCGGACCGTCCAGGCATAACACCCATGTATAAGAATGCCCGGTGGAGAGAGCTTCTGGCCAAGGATCACAGCCTGAGGGCCAAGATCTTCGGAGGCAAGCCCCTTAATGATGACGAGATGAAGCTGTTCACCGAGGATACCTATAGCTGTACCACCTGCGGCGTATGCGGCACGGTCTGCGAGGCGGGCATCAAAACGGTGGAGCTTTGGGAGGCCATGAGGCCTAACCTGGTGGCCAGGGGAGACGGCCCGGTTGGAAAGCAGAATATGTTCCCCAAGCTGGTCAAAGCGGATAGGAATCCCTATATGGCCAAGCAAGAGGATAGGCTCTGCTGGGTTCCCAAGGACATAAAGATTCCTGAGTCTGGAGAGATAGTATACTTCGCGGGCTGCACTGCTGCCTACCGCCAGCAGGCGCTGGGTGTTGCCACAGTGAGAATACTGGACTCCCTGGGAGTTCCCTTCGCCATGCTGGGCAAGGACGAATGGTGCTGCGCCTCTGCCATGGTCAGGACCGGCCAGAGGGAGGTTATGGCCGAGCATGCCGTGCATAATGTGGATGCCCTCAAGGACGCTGGAGCCAAGACTGTGCTCTTCGCCTGCGCCGGATGCATAAGAAATTCAGCCATTGACTGGCCAAAATGGTATGAGGGCTATATCCCCTACAAGAATGTGCCTCTCTCCGTGTTCTTGAGAGAAAAGCTAAGAAAAGGTGAGGTAGAGTACAAGATTCCTCTGGACTACACCGTCACATACCATGATCCCTGTCACAACGGCAGGCATCTGATGCATGAGATGGGCCGGGACTGGGCCTTTGAGGCCTCACGCGAATGCATTCAATCCATTCCCGGAGTCAAGTTCAAGGACATGGTGAGAAACAGAGAACTGCAGAGGTGCTGCGGAGCGGGCGGCGGCGTCAAGGCCGGCATACCCGACCTGGCCCTAGATTGTGCCAAGGCCAGAGTCACAGATGGCGAAGAGGTCTCCGCGGATATCATTGCCTCTACCTGTCCCTTCTGCCGCAGGAATATCATGGATGGCAGGAATGATGCCAAGTCCGGCATAAAGGTCCTGGACGTTGTAGAGCTCATGGCTGCATCCATGGGCCTGGATATGACCATTCCTGAGAATCCCTACACCAAATTCCAGGAGCAGGATGTCCTGGTCTGCGGGCCAGCCGAGTGCAAGCTGGACACAGTGGAGAGACAGGCGCCGGGCAAGGATCTGGTGGGCGAGGCTCACTGAAGGATGTCCGGGATACCGGACGTTCTATTTTTTATTTGTTCATTTCAAAATAAGTTCTGCTTCCATTGATTTTTCTAGAGCCTTAAATCGGCCTATGGCACAGGGACAGCCAATCATCATCACGAACATTCGCAGACAGCAAAAGGATTTAATAGTGGCATGACCTGGATGCCTGGATGGCGAAGGCCTTTATTAATGGTTTTCGCAAAGGATGGTGAAGCTTTGTTTAGAGGCCAAGAAGGGTCTTCCGCGGGTGGATTCGAGACAACTGCTCCGGTAGAGGTTGGAAAAGAGTATGAGGTCAGCATTGAGGATATCGCTCGGGAGGGAGATGGCATTGCCCGGGTGGAAGGATTTGTGATCTTTGTGCCCGACACCAAGGTTGGGGACTCGGCCAAGATCGAGATCGACAAGGTAATGAGACGTTTTGCCATCGGTCATAAGATTTAAATCCTCAATTCCTCTGCAATATTGACCGGCACAAAAGGCTTATTAAACCAAGCCGGGTCAAATATATATTTTTATAGTATTTAATACCTGTCTGTTGCTCACAGCTTTGAGAGCACCGTCTCCAGGTCTGCCAAGAACAGATCGATCTTCTCCCGGCTCATATGCCCCATCAAAATCAGCCGCAGAGCTCGATTGGGTTCGCGGGTCATGGATACATGCCAGTCCAGCTTCATCAGCTCCTCTCGAACCTTTGCCGGAGAGGGTACAGACAGAGCCACCACATTCATTACCGGCTCTATGACCGGCTCGACTCCTATCTTTCTGGCTCCTGCCACCAGATGCTCCGTCAAATCCATGCAGTAGTCCACCATCTTCTGGAAGCCCTCTCGACCCAGATGCATCATAACCGCATAGGTGGCCGCGGCGGCAGCCCCGCTTCGGGTACCGGTAAGGGAAGCCTGCCTGGCCCGGGTCAGATAATGGGTCTCCGTCTCCAGAGCGCTCAGGCACTCGGCCCCCCGGAAGAGCAGTCCTCCGGCGGGAATGGTGCTCAGGCCCATCTTATGGGGATCGATGGTGATGGAGGAGACTGCAGGCAGGGAGAAATCCCATTTGAACTTCCTTTTCAGGAAAGGCAAAACAAAGCCGCCGAAGGCGGCGTCGACATGCATATGAATGCCACTTTCCCCGGCCATCCTGGCCAGATCCTCAATGGGATCCACCTGGCCGAACTCAGTGGACCCGGCTATTCCCACCAGGGCCACCGTTTTCTCATCCAGGAGGCCTTCCACGGAAGAGATGTCCACTTTCAGGCTCTCGTCCAGCTCCGCCTTTCGCACCTCCAGAGAGAGAAGATCGCCGATCTTGTCGAAGGAGAAATGGGCCGAGGCGGGGACAACGATGTTGCCGTCTTTTATCCCCGCCTCATTTCTGGCCGCCCTGATGGCCTGGATATTGGACTCAGTGCCGCCGGTGGAGACATAGCCGCAGGCATTGGGGCAGCCCAGCAGCTCGCCGAGCATGGCCACAACCCTCTCCTCCAGATCGGCCACGCCGGGAAAGAGGCCCGGATCGCCCAGGTTTGTCTCCAGGAACATATCATGTGCTTTTACCGCAATGGGATGGGGCAGGGTGCACATGGTGGAGAAGAAGCGATCATAGCTGTAGTCTCGCTCTCTGGTCTCCTCCAGCAGGCGCATGACCTCGCTCTCCGGAATGCCTTTGTCTATCATCTCCGTCCTCTGTAGCTGGAATCTCTCATCGGTATCTGATCTATGGGCAGACTACTCCCTGCTTCTAAGCGCTCTGAGCATCAATATCTTCTCGCTCCTGGCCACAGTCTCCCTTACCGTGGCCACGGCATCGATGTTGGCGGAGATGCTGGTGATGCCTATCTCCACCAGCCTCTTGGCCATCTCGGGATAGGAGCCGGCCTGGCCGCAGATGGAGGTCTTGACCCCGGCCTCATTGCAGCGTTCCACCACATACTCGATCAGCTTGAGTATGGCGGGGTGCAGCTCGGAATAAAGCCCCGCTACGTTCTCGTTATTGCGGTCTACAGCCAGGGTGTACTGGGTCAGGTCGTTGGTGCCGAAGGAGATGAAGTCGATCCCGTCCTCAATGAAGTCCTCAATGGTCAGAGCCGCTCCCGGCGTCTCCACCATTATGCCCACATCAATCTTCTCCAGATCCAGGTTTTCCTGGAACATGATCTCCTTGGCCTTCTGAAACTCCCGCACATGCTGAACCATGGGCAGCATAATGCCCACATTGGTCAGCCCCATATCGTAGAGCTTCTTGAAGGCCCGCATCTCCAGGCGGAAGTGATCGGTCTCGGTGAGATCGCGCCGGATGCCTCTCCATCCCAGCATAGGATTATGCTCATGGGGCTCGTTCTCTCCCCCCTCCATGGCCCTGAACTCGTCGGTGGGCGCATCCAGCGTCCTCACCCAGACCGGACGGGGGAAGAAGGCATCGGCCACGGTCTTGATGCCTTTAACCAGCTCATCGATGTACTCCTCCGTCTTTTCATTCTTTATATACCAGTTGGGAGTCTTGCCCAGGCCCAGGATCATATGCTCTATGCGTAAGAGCCCCACTCCATCAGCCATGGTGGCTGCCGCCGCCTCTGCCCTATCCGGCTCGCTGACATTGACCTTGATCTCGGTGGCGGTGATGGGTTTAGTGTAGACCACACCACCACCACTGGCTGCTGACGCAGGCTTGGCAGGAGCTGCTAGAGCCACCCTGCCTTCGTAGACTGTGCCCTTGCCTCCGTCCACTGTGATCTCCATGCCCTCTTTTAATGTCGTGGTGGCCTTCTTGGTTCCCACAACCGCCGGGCAGCCCAGCTCCCGGCTGACGATGGCGGCGTGGCAGGCCATGCCTCCCTCATCTGTGACTATGGCTCCCGCCCGCTTCATTCCCGGCACCATATCCGGCATGGTCATCTTGGTGACCATGATGTCCCCCTGCTTGACTTTGTCCAGATCCCTGCCGCTGGATATGAGGCGCACCAATCCCGTGGCCACTCCCGGAGCGGCTCCCAGGCCGGTGAGAAGCACCTTGCCGCTGGCCTCAGGAGTTGAGGCCTCGGCTTTCCTTGCATTGCCTATGGTGGTGATGGGCCGGGACTGGAGGATGTAGATCTTTCCCTTTTCCACTCCCCACTCTATGTCCTGGGGTATTCCATAGTGCTCCTCCAGAATCTCGGCATAATTGGCCAGCTCGATGGCCTCTTTGTCCGTAAGGACAACAGCCTCCCTCTTCTTGGCCGGGACCTTGATTGTAACCGTCTTCTGGGTCTTGGGATCGCGTATGATCATGGTCTCTTTGGTGGCGATATATTTGCTCAGGATCTTCTTGGTTTTTCTTTCCACCACAAAATTGTCCGGAGAGACGCTGCCGCTTACCACGGACTCGCCCAGTCCCCAGGCTCCCTCAATGACCACCAATGGCTCTCCGGTAGAGGGCTGGGAGCTGAACATGACTCCAGATTTCTCCGAGTCCACCATCTTCTGGACAATGGCGGATAAGTTCACCTTTTCGTGCTCAAATCCCTGCTCCACCCTGTAGAATATCGCCCGCGCCCCGTATAGAGAGGCCCAGCACTTGCGAACTGCATTAAAGACCTCCTCAGCTCCCCGCATATTGAGGTAAGTCTCCTGCTGCCCGGCGAAGCTGGCATCGGGGAGATCCTCCGCCGTGGCGCTGGAGCGGACAGCCACAAAGACCTGCTTTCCTTCCTGCTGGCAGAGCTCCTCATAGCGGGACTTTATGGCCTTTTCAATGTCCTCAGGAACTTTTGCCTCCATTATCAGCTTCTTGGCGGTCATCTCGGCCTTGTGCAGCTGTGCCTCCTGGTTTACATCGACATCAAGAGCCTTGAAGATCTTCTTGGCTATGCCTGCCCGGTTGATGAAATCCCGAAAGGCCTGTGCTGTGACTGCGAATCCGCCAGGCACGGGAACGCCGATGTTTATCATCTCACCCAGGCTGGCACCTTTGCCGCCCACGAGGGAAAGATTATCCTTCCCCACATCCTTCAGCCAAACAACAGAGTCCATGCAGTTATCTACCCCATATGATGAATATCCATCGGATGATAGTCCTTATGAGAGGTTTAATGTCTGCCCATCCCTCCCTCATGACATTATATGAAGCTTTCACAGGATATATAGAGTATATACAATAGGATTTATCCCCTAGGAGAAGAGAAGTTCCTCTGCCATGTTCAAGAGATTCTCTGGGGCTGCGGATGCACTGGATATGCTTATCCGCCGCTCTCAGCCCTTGCAGCGCATCGAGCTGCTTTCCACCCTACGGGGGGAGGGAAGGGTTCTCTCCCAGGACATATTCTCACCCTTAAGCCTTCCCGGATTTGATCGCGCCGCCATGGACGGCTTTGCGGTTCGATCCGAGGAGACCAAGGGCGCCCGTCCCCATGCCCCTGTATTTCTGGAGAGATTCGAGCCCGTCAGGACAGGCATGCCTGTTCCTGCTTCATACGATGCGGTGGTGATGCTTGAGGATTCCAGACGGCGCGGCAACATACTGGAGACCACGGCTCAACTCCATCCTTTCAAGAACGTCTCCCGCATAGGAGAGGACATCGCCGCCGGTGAAAAGATCTTTTCCAGGGGACATACCCTGAGGCCGCCTGATCTATCTCTTCTTTCCGCTTTAGCTATAGAACAGGTAGAGGTCTATCAAAGGCCGAAGGTGGCCATCATCCCTACAGGGGGCGAGCTGCTGGATATAGGCTCGCGCCCCCTCCAGCCGGGAGAGGCCTATGAGATCAACTCGATTATGGCCCGGCTCTATGCCCAGAAGTGGGGAGCATCAGTGCACAAGACAGATATCATTCCTGATGATGAGGGTCTCATTCGCGAGGCCATAGCAGCCAACAAAGAGGCTGATCTGATCATCATCATCGGCGGGACATCGGTTGGAGAGAGGGATTATGTGCCCCGAATCCTGGCTGAGATGGGAGAGCTTTTGGTGCACGGGGTGCGCCTGCAGCCGGGAAAGCCCACCGCCATAGGCATTGTAGCCGAAACGCCTGTGATCTGCCTGCCCGGTTATCCGGTGGCCATGCTCTTCGATCTCTACTTATTTGTCCGGCCGGCTCTGCAGAGAATCGGCAATCGTTGCGATCCTCAGCCCAAGGTAAGGGCTGCCCTGACCAGAAAGATCCCCTCCCGACCTGGATATCTCAGTTTGGTCAGAGTCGCCCTGCAGGGAGAGCAGGCCGAGCCCATCATGGTCTCCGGAGCGGGAATCCTCAGCTCCGTGGCCAGAGCAGATGGTTTTGTGCTGGTGTCCGAGGCCAAAGAAGGGCTGGAGGCGGGGGAGACGGTGGATGTTTTTATATTCGAGTAGCTTCGATAAAGCCCGCTCAGGGGTATGAAGCACTGAGGACTTATCTGTGCGAGAGGGGCTCAGGCTTAAGAGCTGCATAATCCATCAGTTATTGAATTGAGTCTGCTGATTCGTATCCATCAATTTTTGTTGAGACCTTTCATAAGTTCGGTGATTGACATCGTCGATGAAGCATTCAGATTCGAGGGGGGACGAGCTAATGAAATGAGTCAAGATGCAGATGAGTTCTGACTGCATATAATATCCTATCCGGAGAAAATAAGCTCTCGCTGTCGCGCCCACATGGTCAATAATTTTAAATACTATCTTAGTAGTAATAATAACTTTAAGGGCAAGATCTTATTTTGGTTCTAATCTGACCGTGGTGAAATATATGGGCATAAAATCTGTAAAAAGAAAATTTGAGGACCAGCTTATGACTCTGCCCAATGTTACAGGCGTCGGCATTGGAGAGCATTCGGGAAGGGAGATCATCATAGTCTTTGTATCTCATAAGGTCCCCGAGGCACAGCTTGATCCCAGGGAGAGGATTCCCAAGTCTCTGGAAGGATATGAGGTTCATGTCGATGAAATAGGCACTGTAACGGCTCAGTAAATAATTCGAGGGGTATAGAGATGAAATACGAAAGCAAAGCCGTGCTTTCTGCACAGGACCTGATGGGTGTGCAGAAGGTACAGAAGAATGCGGTTGCCGAGTTAATGAATGCGGAGCAGCCCCATTCCAATGTGGTGGGAATAGCAAGCGGAGTAAAATGGTCCAAAGGCCAACCTACAGGCAAGGCTGCCGTGCTCGTTTTGGTCTCCCAGAAGCTGGAGGAGAGCGAGCTGGATCCTGACGATGTTGTGCCCAAGGAGATCGATGGTGTCCCCACAGACGTTCTGGCAATAGGATATCCTTATGCCGGGGGATGCGATGCTTCTGATGCAGGCATTCAGACCCTGGCCAAGAAGGTTCGCCCGGCCAAGGGCGGATACAGCGTGGGTCATTACCAGATCACAGCCGGGACCATAGCCACTGGCGTTTACGATATCCTGCCCGGAGGAACGGTAAGCCCGCCAACACATGGAATCGGCATTCCTCCCAAGAGCTACATTCTGAGCAACAACCATGTACTTGCCAACAGCAACGACGCCTCCATCGGCGATCCCATACTCCAGCCTGGACCTTATGACGGAGGATCCGCTCCTGCAGATGTCATCGGTAATCTGAGCCGATTCATACCCATAACCTTCGAGCCGCCCACGCCGAGGTCTCAGCACAACAACCTGGTAGATGCTGCTGTGGCGGAGGTACCATTCCACGATATTGATAGAGAGGTTTTCTGGAT
>CALMJN010000296.1 GCA_937864385.1 uncultured Methanosarcinales archaeon
CCTCCGCTCGGAATAGCTCCCTTCGGCTGCCATCGGGCATTGATATCAGCATTTTCTTCGTCCTCTGCAAGGCATTCCGGCCTTTACTGATGCATCGGGCCAGAGGAGCAGGCAGTCCTCCTGGCACAGGCCATAATGGAGTTTTCCTGGTGCAAAACATTTGCGGCCTATTCACAATTGCAAAAGAGGCATCGAAGGCCTGCTGGAATCAGGAAATGCTGCAAAATCAAAAAATATATAAATATTGAAAGCAGCATATTATATTGATGGAAGAACATGTATATCCCTTCATCGATCTGGTCGGATCTTCTCCCATAAGCTGGGAGAAGGCGGCGGAAAATGCCATCAAAGAGGCATGCAAATCGGTCTGGTGCCTCAGAATTGTCGAGGTCAAAGAGCTGGACGCAAAATTGGACGATCAGGGCAGGATAATAGCTTATAGGGCAAAACTGAGAGTCTCCTTCAAATATGATGACTGGAAGTCGGAGCTTGGCTGGAAGGGCTGCAAAGGATAGTAGCCCAAGCCTCCTGATTAATCTTCATCTCCCCGTCCCAACACAAGCAGTCTCAGCCGTCATTTTCATTAGCCGGCAACCTCAGAGAGAAGAGCTGGAAAGCGACAAGAGGCTCTGATGAAGATAGCTTATGTCTACGATGCCGTCTATCCCTGGGTCAAAGGAGGGGCGGAGAAGAGGATATATGAGATCTCCCGGCGGCTGGCGGCGCGAGGGCATGAGGTTCATTGTTACGGCATGAAATGGTGGCAGGGCCAGGACGATATTGAGGCGGAAGGGGTGCATTTGCATGGCATCTGCCCAGCCAGGCCGTTGTATTGCAATGGAAAGCGCTCCATCACCCAGGCGGCCTACTTTGCCGGGAGATTGCTGGCCATTCGCACCAATGCTGATGTGCTGGACTGCCAGAATTTTCCTTATCTATCCTGCTTCTCTGCCAAGCTGATCTCCCGCCTGCAGGGGCCGAAGCTGTTCATCACCTGGCTGGAGGTGTGGGGCGAATACTGGCGGGAGTATTTGGGCGGAAAGGGAAGAGCGGGCCAGGCGGTGGAATGGGCTGCCGCCCGGCTTACGGACCGAAATATAGCCATCTCCAGGAGGACGCAAAGGGATCTCTTGAGCCTGGGGGGAAGAGAGGCTCAGATCGTCCCACCGGGCATAGACTGCAAGATGATCTCCGAAATCGCCCCTTCTGGACCGCAGTCCGATCTTATTTATGTGGGAAGGCTGATAGAGCACAAGAACATTGACCAATTCATCAGGGCGGTGAAGCATGTCAAATCCGAAATCCCGGATGTAAAAGTCCTGATAGTGGGCGACGGACCGGAGATAGATAATCTAAAGCTCCTGGCCAGAGAGCTGGATCTAAGCCAGAGCATTAGCTTCCTCGGCTTTGTGGAGGACTATAATTATGCCCTCTCTCTTATGAAATCCTCGCGCATATTTGTCTCACCCTCTACCAGAGAGGGATTCGGCATGGCGGCTCTGGAGGCCAATGCCTGCGGGATTCCAGTGGTCACAGTCAATCATGATATGAATGCGGTGATGGACCTGATCAGCAAGGATACCGGCCTCATCTGCCAGCCGGAGGAGGAAGATTTATCCCGGGCCATCCTGACCCTGCTGCTGGGCCAGAGCATCAATAAAGAGAGATGCATAAATGCGGCCAAGGAGTATGACTGGGATGCAGTCTGCAATCGAGCCGAAAGGGTCTATGAGCAGACGTCCTGAATCTCATCAAAGGGATATTTGACCCAGCCGGAAATAGAAAGCTCGAACTCCTCAAAATTCAGCCGGCGATAAAAGAGGGTACATTATTTTTCTTAAAGCATTTGACAGATAGATTTATATCAAATAAAAACTTCAAAGTATATCCGTAGCTTAAGATCGCCAATTGTATGCGAGACATAATCTACAATAAAGGGATATAAATCTATTACATTAAAATCGGGGGTGAATGTAGCATGAAGGGAGTAGTAGGAATAGTTGCTATTGCCATTGCCCTTATAGGGCTATGCGGCACTGTGATGGCCAACCCGCCCATAGTACCGCCTGTACAGTACGAGCAGTTTTGTGAAGCACATAAGGTATCAGGATCGGGAATTATCGATGTCAGCACATCGGTAATCGATAAGAAGATCGCTCTGGAGTACTTTGACACCATGGCCGGAGATGGAGACATAGAGCTGGATCAGGAGACGGCATATTCTCAGAATGCAGATAAGCTGAAGAGAAATATATCTTCGGTCAACGGCAGCAATTCTGCGGCACTAAATCTCTATCAGAGCAAGAAGATGACCTATGCCGGAGATACGCCATTGGTGGGAGGAAAACTCCTCAATTCCAAGGCATTCTATGGTGGAATTGGCGCCAATATCCAGGAGATGTTCTCGGTAAACGAGATGGAACAGGATCAGACCGCATTCTTCGTCTCGACCACGCCCAATCAGCCCGCCTACAATATCAGGCCGGAGGACCTGCCGGGCATACTCAAGAAGGCAGGCAGAAATGTGGATGCAGTAGAGGCCCTGATGACGGACAAGAACGGTATCTACAATCCCGCCCACCTGATCGGTCTTGAGACCAAGAACTCCTTCAATGGTACCTGGGGCACAGATGCAACCTGGCATAAGATCTTCTACAAGGATGTAAAGGCCCACGAGATGTTCACAGGAGTCTTCGAGGCTGAGAAGCTGATCAAATTCCATGAGAATCCGGTGCCTGAGAGAATCCCGGTTCCCTGCGAAGGCATCGACTGCTAGGGCCCTGTTGCCCGGCAGTTTTTCTCTTTTTTTTAATCTAATTGGGGGTTATAGCATGAAGAGACATATGGTTTATATTGCGATTATATTAATTCTGGGAGCAGGCCAGGTGCAGGCCGCCGTTGAGGATTCAGATGCTTCCCCGATGGCCGGTTATTCAGACGATGATACTTGGTCCAAGCCAGCCTCGCCATCCATGCCCAGCTACCTGCCCAGCCCATGCTATGGCGACTCGGGTCGGCTCAATGTCGGCATCAGCCAAAGTGGGCCGGAATCGGAGCGGGATAAAGCTTACATAACCCAGGGAAGCACCCTGAGCTTTATGGTCAGCGTGGAAAATGAGGGCGATACTGAGGTTGAGGCCGACCTGAGCATCAATCCACGTGGCTGTCCCTTTGAGTGGTTCAGCTGGGCTACCGAGACTCTGACCATTCCCGCCGGAGGCTCCCGTTCTCTTCCCCTCCAGATCACGCCGGATGTCAATGCCGCGGCCGGAAAGTATGAGTTCGAGGTGGAGGCCACAGGCAATTGCCGGAGGGCGGGGCGGGAGACTGCTGAATTCGTGGTCCAGGCCATGGATTACGCCTCGAAGACCTATGTCAGCGGGGAGGGTGACTTTCAGATCTCTAAGAATCTGAAGAGCATGAAGTCCGGCATAAGGTCCAGCAAGGATGTATATTTTAAGGGAGAGGTAGAGGATCTGGTGAAGAATGAATATCTGGTGGTGGGAGCCAAGGGCAGAAATCCCAACTTCTGGGAAGAGGATAAAGTGGATGATTACAGAGCCCAAGAGATTGGGGATGCTTTGATGGGTGAAGAGAGCTTTAAGAGTTCAGCAGTATTTGGAGGAGTTGGAGCCCGGGTCACAGAGACCTATGACGTTACAAATATGACCTCCAAGGTTCAGGATTTCACCCTGCACCAGACCGGATCTCTGAAGAAGATGGCCGAGTTCAATACTGAAGATGAATTCACCGGAAATTACTGGATCGATGCCAAGCAGAACATACCCGGCCAGCAGAGCCTCAAGGAGCAGGAGCAGTATAATGGCTCATTCTTGATCAATAGGACCATCATCTTCCGT
>CALMJN010000297.1 GCA_937864385.1 uncultured Methanosarcinales archaeon
TTGATCTACCATAATAATTACCTCCTTTTATGCATAGGCCAAAGCATATTCCTTCCAATCATAATATGTTGATACCAGATCTCCGAAGGTAGGATCGTTACCTGCACCTGCAAAGGTCTTCTCTACTGTCAGATGCACCGATTTGCTGAAGAAGAGCACCTCGACGGTCACAGTCAATGTAGCCTGGCCCCAGATCTTATTTTCTGCTCCATGACTATCTGTTCCATAGCTAAGTCCCAGATAGAACTCAACTGAGACGGATATGATGCCCAGAATCTCCAAGGCACCGCCGCACCGGAAGTAGCCTGTGACATCTATTTTTTTTGATGAATCGGTGTTGTCGTACTTGAAGTAGATCCCGGCCATGACATAGACCCCGCCGCTCGCCACACCCAGGTCTATGGATATGTTCCCACCGAACTCCAGGGAGGCCTCTATCATCTGGATATTGCCGGGTCCAAGGGCTATGCTGAAGAAGCCCCCTCCTGCGAAGAGAGAAACGGTCAATAGGAAGGGATTATGCCTCTCTGAAAAAGCGAAACTCAGGCTTGATGGTTTATCCACAAAAGGCAGGCTGAGCCCTGCGGAAAGGCTCACATTCTGCAGGGAAAATACGCCCACGGCAATGGGAGGCAGGCCCAGGGTATAGCCCACAGTCACACCATCTGTAGATACATCAACGCTCGGCGGGTCAACGAAGCCAGGATTGGAGGACGATGGGAGGTAATCGGCAAGAGTGCTGACGAAACTGAGGGGGCCCAAGAAGTTCACCTTTTCAATTTCCGCGCTTGCATCCATCTTCTCCCCGGTCTTGGCCCTGAAGCTCAATGACTTGAAGTTAACCTCGATAATTTTAACGAAATTTATAGCGAAATCATTTAGTTTTCCTGTGATAAGATACGTCGGCTCCGGCGTATTCGAACCATTCTGAGATAGCTTCTTCTCTATGGTGGAATGGATATCCAGCCTGGTTGTCTCATTCGGCAGGAAGAAAGGAGCAATATTGGGGTTATCGGGGTTATCGGGGAACTTTTTGACCTCAGAGGACCAGTCGAGGGCCGATATAATCGAATCTTGCTCCTGCTTCGAAGTAATCTTGGGGAACCTGCCTTCGAACAGCTCCAACTCAGAGTCATCAGGAGAGGCAGACAGTGTGAACTGTGGTATGATCTCCCGAAGGCTAATCTCTCCCAGAAGCTTGGCATCGACCTTGAAGAAACGACTTGGGTCAAATTTGCCCGCAACCAGATCCTCCAATCTACCTGCCACCGGTCCCAGATCCTGGGATATAGCGGTGAGACCCATATTGGGCGCTGCTAAGCCTCCTGCCTTATCAGGAGGAACAGATAGCGGAGAATGACCTGTGACCTCAACGAATATGCCGGCTCTATTATTTATATTCCCCAGAGGTTCGGCTTTATCGTTATGCAAATATTTATCAGCCTGCTTAATATTAATAGCTTCATTGGTGCCCAGGAGCTGCTCAACAGCTGGGATCCTTACAGATGCCGCTTTTTCCACATCAAGAATAGGCAAATATGATAAGGGACATGATTGGACGCCCCGTTTGACATCGAAGTACAACTCCTCGGTGATTAGGGTGGTATCGCCTTCCTTTAACTCGTTGC
>CALMJN010000298.1 GCA_937864385.1 uncultured Methanosarcinales archaeon
ACAATCACCATCAATAATACAATGGACTCTAATGTAAATGCGTCGCTTTTGGTCTATTCGTTACCACTATATAAGGAAGATCTAAACAAGATAAATTCCTCAAAATTTTCGGAATTCATGGAGAGTACAATGGTTGGGTTATTCCAAGTCGCTGGGGGGGAGGTTACGAGCGAAGTCTCTGTTAAGAATGCTTGGCAGAGAAATGTTACCGCCTATTTCATTAGCATTCCTAAATCCAAGGAGAATCCTAAGGGGGAAGAATTCATTTTAGCCAGCTGGCCTATTGACTCCAGGAATATGGTGATGCTTATTTCATATCTAGATCAGAATGAAACAATAAATATAATTGAGACTTTCGAAGTTAAATCCTAGGAGGCACTGTCAGTCAAACTGCTGATTGCATATTTGCTTGCGCAATAATGCTCTAAAGCGATAAGGACTTCGGCCCTTAGATGGGCTGGTGTCCTTAACTAATTTTCTTGATATGTTCCATTTCACTGGGGAGATCTGAAAGCCCTCTTCTTTGGTGATAGCCAGCTTTTAGAGCATCTCCATATCAGCGCTGCTTAGTGAAGCGGAAGTCAACCAAATGAAAACGGAATAAGATAACGATTTGAGATTTGGCCGAAATCTTGAATACCAATTCATCCCTGCACTAGCTGTGAAAGCCACCCGTCTCCCACTTGATCTCTGTGCATTGCTGCTGGCAAGCCTTATCCTTCTCTCCACCCTCGCCTGCTCTCATGTTCCCCTCATGGCAGGAGACAATGATAACATCTCCCGGGCCATGCACATATCCGATGGGGACAAGTCCTGGGCGGTTTTAAGCCTGCTGCCGGGAAGGCCCTATTTCCAGGTCTTTTCCTAGACTCTATGGCCTTCCCCTCTCCGAAGATCACCGCCTTACTCTTATCCCTGCCGCTTCGAGATGGTCCTTGACCTGCCCCACAGTGTACTCTCCCCGGTGGAACATCCCTGCCGCCAGAGCCGAGTCGGCCTTGGCCAGGGTAAAGCCCTCCAGTATATGCTGGGGTGTAGAGGCCCCGCCGCTGGC
>CALMJN010000299.1 GCA_937864385.1 uncultured Methanosarcinales archaeon
CGGGATGAAATCCGTCCACATCCTTCTCCGGCAGAATGCTCATCATGGCCCTCTGGGGGCTGCGGCTGCCGGGCAGGGGAAGCTGCAGTAGAATGCCGTTGACATCGGCTCTGCCGTTCAGCTCCATGATTCTCTCTATGAGATCCTCCTCTGAGCAGCTCTCCGGCAGAGCCACATTCTCGGATCTGATTCCCACCCTGTTGCAGGCGGAATGCTTGAGCCGGATGTACATCTGGGATGAGGGATTCTCCCCCACCAGCACTGTGGCCAGGCCCGGCACAATGCCCTTCCTCTCCAGCTTCTTTACCCTCTGGGCCGTCTCGGTCTCGACCTCCGCCGCCAGAGCCTTTCCGTCTATTATCAAATCAGATCACATCCGCCATCTCAATTCTCTACTCTTCAGGCCAGGTCCGGGTAAAGGGGAAACTGCCGGCACAGCTCCCTCGCCTGCTGGCGAACTTCCGCTATGGTCTTCTCGTTCTTGATATCGCGCAGGACGGCAGTTATCATATCTGCTATCTTGACCATCTCCGGCTCCTTCATGCCCCGTGTGGTCATGGCCGGTGTGCCTATGCGTATGCCGCTGGTGACAAAGGGCGTGGCCGGGTCGAAGGGTATCATATTCTTGTTCAGGGTTATGCCCGCCCTCTCCAGTGTCTCATCCGCCTCCTTGCCGGTTATGCCCTCCTTGATCAGCTTGACCAGCAGGAGATGATTGTCCGTGCCCCCCGAGACCAACTCGAAGCCGCTCTCCAGGAGCCTCTCCGCCATGGCTATGGCATTTCTGACCGTCTGGAACTGGCACTCCTTGTACTCCGGGGTCAAAGCCTCCTGGAAGGCCACCGCCTTGGCCGCAATGGCATGCATGAATGGACCGCCCTGGGTGCCCGGAAATACGGAGCGGTCTATGGCCGCCGCCAGCTCCTCCTTGCATATGATCAAGGCTCCCCTTGGACCGCGCAGGGTCTTGTGAGTGGTAGTGGTCACAATATCTGAATAGGGAACAGGCGATGGATGAGCCCCCACGGCGCACAGCCCCGCTATATGAGCTATATCAGCCATGACCTTTGCTTCCACCTCATCGGCTATCTCCCGCACCACCTTGAAGTCTATGGTTCGGGGATAGCTGGAAGCTCCCACCACTATAAGCTGGGGCCTGTTCTTTCTGGCTATGGCTGCCATCTCTGAGTAGTCCAGCCGCTCTGTCTCTTGGGAGACGCTGTAGGGCACGATCTTGTACATCTTGCCCGAGAAGTTGACCGGGCTGCCGTGAGAGAGGTGCCCCCCGTGGGCCAGGTTCATGCCCATGATAGTGTCGCCGTGCTTGAGAACGGCGAAGTAGGCGGCCATGTTGGCCTGGGTGCCGCTCACCGGCTGGACGTTGACATGCTCCGCCCCGGCAAAGAGCTTCTTGCACCTCTCCTGGGCCAGCTCCTCAGCCCGGTCCACATTGGCCGTGCCGCGGTAGTCGCGTTTGCCTGGATAGCCTTCCGCATACTTGTTGGTCATGACGCAGCCCTGGGCCTCCATGACCGCTCTACTGGCGAAGTTCTCGGAGGCGATCAGAATAATGTTGTTGCGCTGCCTCTCCAGCTCATTCTGGATGGCAGTATAAACTTCGGGGTCTTGCTCGCATAGGGGTTTCAACTAAATCACCGGTATTGCAATTAATCTCATCAGGATGAGTGGAGATGGGAATGAGGAGAATAAAATAGGTTATGGTGATGGCTCATCCGTCTCCGGCCCAAGCCAGGCAACCCATAACTCTTTATCAGCGGGAGGATAGGATTTTAGGGATGCTAAAGCGAGCCAGGATCATTGCCGACTATCAGTTCGGCCGGGGTGCAGGCGAGGCCCTTTTTTTGGATGATACCAGCTACAGCCTCTCCAAGACCCGCCGCCTTCGCTATCTGTACTCGGAAAAGGAGAGGATAGCCACAGTGCGGGCCAGTGACAACCTCTTGACCCTGAGCATGCTCGGTGCCAGGAGGCTGCATGCATTTCTGCCCCATCCCCGCCTCAGGATTGTGGCCTCGGATGATGCCGCACCGTTCGTGGCCAAGGGCGGCAATCTCTTCGCCAAGCACGTCTTGGAGGTGGACCGGGATATCAGAGCCGGGGAAGAGGTTCTGGTAATTGATTCCGGTGATAGGCTTCTGGCCACAGGAACCGCAGTACTGGCTCCCGAGGAGATGATGCAGATCAAGCGCGGCCTGGCGGTGGCGGCCAGAAAGGCGGCGGAGCATTGATCTTTTTTTAGCGCCAATTAATTGCCCGATGCAAGATCGCGAATCGGATATCCACGGCGTTTTAATGCATCTTTGTTCCAGAGATCGCCTGATGCCATTGGCAGCCTGCTGAATCAATGATTGTGCTGCTCGCCGATATGGGCATGCCCGTGAGCCTGATGCGCCTGTCCGTGAGCGTGCATATGCTCATGCACCAGCTTGCCGTGCAAATGAGTGTGCTCATGCACCAGATTGGAGGAGAGGAGAAGCTCGTAGTCGGATAGAACGCTCTTTGAGTCCCGGTCTATCTTGATCCTGTGGTCCTCGCCCATGACTATGGACCTGTTGCTGATATGATCAATGATCTCCAGATCGTGAGTTGCGGTTACGATCGTCTTGCCCGCCCGGCCCAGCTCCTGGAGCAGCTCCATCAGCCAGAGCTGGGTCCTGGGGTCCAATCCCGCGGATGGCTCATCCAGAAGGAGAACATCGGGATTGTTGACCAGCACCGTGGCTATGCTCACCTTCTTCTTCTCTCCACCGGAGAGGGTGTGGGGCGATCTATCCCGCAGCTTTTCTATCGGCTCTTCGCTGATTTATGTGGGTAGATTGAAATGAAGCTTTCCAAGCCTAAGATAAATAGTAATAATGAAATTTTTTGTTGATCTGAATCCTCTGGAGCTATTCTTAGCTGCTTGAATGAGACTATTTATTCCCTCTAAGACGCCATTATCGATTCTAGTATTTATATAATTTAATATACCATCCCAGTGATGCTTGATGGTTTTCGCCTTATCGATAACAGGAACCAACCGGCTATGGGTAGCCCAGAAATACCACTTTTTAAGATACGATTCTGCTATTATCGGGTCCCGAATGTTCCAGAAATCTCTTAGGCTCAGTTTGAGATCATACGCTCTCGAAGTCTTCAGATGCATATCCTTTAGCGATCCCAGCTCTTTCACTTGCTTTGATGTCAGATTTTCAGGATTTTTCAGCCAGATATATCGGGTTCGCTTCAGGTTTGTATTGTGAGCTTGCTCTTCTCTCCTGACTTGATCTACTGCTTCATTCATAAGCTTCATGACATGAAATCGGTCAAAGGTAATCGCAGCATTTTCAAAATTAGATTCTATTCCGGATATAAATGCCGGAGACATGTCACAGCAGAAATTGGCTACATCTCCTGCTAAGCCTTTATGTTCTTCGTAATCGTGCTTGAACGAAGTGACTGTTCCTGAATCTTTCCCTTCGCATACGTGAATAACTCTGGATTCGTCTAGATCAACAAATACAGATATATAATTATGACCTTTTGCTCTTGAGGTCTCATCGACGCCTACTGAATGAACGTTCGAGAAATCTTCATTTGACCGAGCTTCTTGGACATAATGCTCCAGGACTCGCCATATTCGCGTATCATGCTCCCCAATTATATCTGCCACTGTTTTGACAGGCATGTGTTGGGCTAATATCACTATCATGGAATCCATTAGAAGAGTGAATCCGCTGCTTTTTCTTGCCCAGGGAACTTGGACTTGTTTAACTCCGCAATCCTCGCATTTTGTGCGTGGAACACGGCAATGCAAGTAGGTTTTGAATTGGAAGAAGTTCAAGTGACGCCATGTTCTCTCAATTGTATCATGAACATGGCAGCCAGGTCCGTCGCATGATGGACAGGGGAACTTGCTGCCGCTGTCGAAATCAATGTGAAGGTCTAACTGCTTTTCCTCAACTTTAAAATCGATAGTCTTGATATACCAGGGCTTTTCCAGACCAAGAGCTATCCTGAAGAGTTCTTCCTGAGAGATTGACACAGAGATTTATTTGATCGAGGGTTATGATAAATGGTTATCCCCTTACCCACAGAATTTAGCGAGGAGCCAAATTTATATTATATACACCATGCCGTAGAATGGATTTTT
>CALMJN010000300.1 GCA_937864385.1 uncultured Methanosarcinales archaeon
ATTTCATATTAATTAGACTTCAACGATTTGAGCCTCTCAATCTGCTTCATTATTCTCTCGGATTCCTTTGACTTTTCTGCTTCCAGTGTCTCCACAATCTCAGAAAGGCGCTTTTTCAATCGGTAGATGCGATAGGGTCGGCCTTTTCCCGGATTCCTCTCATCTCTCTCTACAACCCAGTCCAGCCTTCTAATCTCACGCATGGCAATGCTCACTTCCGGCTGGCGGAGATCCGAGCCGATTTCTATCTCGCGAGATGTCGCCTCAGTCACTGCAGCCAGATAGGTCAGAACCTTGGCCACATTTCGCTTTAAGCCTATTTGAATCAAAATAGAGGCGAATTCATCGCGCCCGACCTTCTGGTCTGAGGCGTTTATGGTATCCATTGCGGTCACCAATCGCTCAAAGAGCGATGAGATATATATAAGTTTCGTTAAAAATAATTCCATTGAGAAGTAAATCTCCATTTCTTGTTAATTATCTTAAACATATAAATAGAATACGGCAGCCGTCAAGCTGATGATATAGCAGCTTTTACATATCACCATGGATGAGATATACCTGGATGATAGCTATATCTGGAGCTTCAGTGCTGGGGTGACGCACGCACTGGAAAATAAGGCCATTTTGAACAAGACCGCGTTTTATCCCCAGTCGGGAGGCCAGCCATCTGATACCGGCATTCTGGAGCACGACAGCGAGATCTTCCAAGTAGTGGGCGTGGAGAAGGCTGAAGATGAGATTGTCCACATCCTGGACCGGCCCGGATTAAAGCCGGGTGATATGGTCTCAGGAAAGATAGACGGCGATCGACGCTACCGGTTTATGCGCAGCCATACCGCCTGCCATATCTTGAGTGCAGTAATCTTCCAGGAGACGGGAGCCAAGATCACCGGAAATCAGATTGAGCAGTCCCGGTCAAGGGTGGACTTTTCCCTGGAAAGCTTTGACAAGTCCAGGATGATGGAATATGTGGAAAAGGCCAATCAGATCGTATCCGATCGCCGGCCGGTGAGCACCCGGATCATACCCCGAGAGGAAGCGCTGGCTATGCCCGATCTGCTCCGCCTGGCCATGGCTGTCCCGGACCGGGATATGATCAGGGTGGTGGAGATCGAGGGCATCGACCGACAGGCCTGCGGCGGCACCCATGTCAAGAACACTGCTGAGGTGGGCAGGATTAAGATGATCAAGGCGGAGAACAAGGGCAAGGCCAATAGAAGGATCTACTTCTCTCTGGAGGACTAGGATGAATATAATGGAGCTGCTGGGCAGATCAAGGATTAAGGTGGAAGGGGAAAAGGTTGCCGAGGCAGGCCAGCCCATGATCAATTGGTGCCCTCTATTCGACAAGATCAGGGGAATAAAAGAGGTCACCGCAGAATCGGCTGCCGCCAACATGGAGTTCAGGATAGAAAATCACGGCATGTTCTCTCCCCGCCGCAAGCTGAGGATGGACACCTTTGTCGGATTCGGGGCCTCCGAGTCCATGATGACCGGCCTGCGATCCGGGATCATTGATGCAGCAGTCACCGTATGCGACGGGGCGGGAACGGTGATAACCGCCAATCCCGACCTGGTGCAGGGCATGGGCGGATACATCTCCGGCCTGGTAGAGTCCGATCCCATAACGGAGGTCATAGAAGGCATCCGCCAGATGGAGGGGCATGTACTCTTCCCCCAGAACGCTAAAATCGACCAGATTGAGGGTGCAGCCTATGCCGCTGCAGCCGGATACAAGAGATTTGCTGTAACAGTGGCCGAGGCAAGAGAGGCGGAAAAGCTGCGGGAGCTGGAGAAGACGGCAGATGTGCACATAATGATCATCGGGGTGCACCTTACAGGCATCACCTCCGAGGAAGCATCCAGGCTTCTGGCCGCAGCGGACATCGTCACCGCCTGCGCCTCAAAGCACATTCGGGAGCAGGTCCGGCCTCTGGTACAGGTAGGCACAGCCGTCCCATTATTCGGCTTAACCCGCTGGGGCAAGGATCTGCTGGTGGAAAGGGCCAAAGAGGTTGAGCAGCCGCTTCTCATCAACACCATGCCCCTACCGGTGCTGCCGGAGAGAAAGCAGCCCAGGCCGCTGGTTTAATTTTTATTGTTCTGTCCAAAAAAAGATGAAAAGATCTGTAGAGATCGGTGAGTTAGATGAGACATCCCATGCAGCTGGAAAGAACGGAAAAAGGAAACGCAGTGGTCTCCTGGACGGGTGGAAAAGATGGATGCTATTCCTGCTATAAGGCTATGGCTGAAGGATATCATGTCACCTATCTCCTTCATTTCAGGAATGTAAATAAAGTAGGATCTCATGAGATCAATCCACAAATTATTCAAGCGCAATCCAAGGCCCTTGGAATTCCTCTTCTTCAGCGGGGCTTCACTTCCTATGAGCAAGAATTTAAAAGGGCCATTTCGGATCTTCGAGCACAGGGAGAGAGTATAGATGGCGCGATATTTGGACACATTGAAACCCATAAAATGCTGGTGAAAAGGATCTGCCGGGACATGAATTTAGATCAGATATTGCCCCTCTGGAAACAGGATCCGGCTAAGATTCTAAGGGAAATTATAAATTCCGGATTTGAGGTACTTGTGGTCAGCGTCAAAGATGGATTGCGAGGGAGAGAATGGCTGGGCCGAAGAATTGATGA
>CALMJN010000301.1 GCA_937864385.1 uncultured Methanosarcinales archaeon
GGCGCAATCAGCGTTGACTGGCTGCCCTGCGTGTAAATAAGCAAAATTTGAAAAGGTGAATAAGGGCTCCCGGCCAACCATCGGGAATTCCTTATCTTTTGTTTTTCGGCAAGCTTTTCTTGTTTGGCATTGTCGCAATTGCCCGTTCTATATTCCCCGATCCATCTGTAGCGACCCAGTTGTGTTGAATAACGAGAATAATCCGATAGGCTTCAGGCTAGATTCGCCAAACTGGAAATGCCAATCAGTCCCTATTCTTTTCTTAAACCAGCCAGAGAGCCGGCCAGCATCACCGGCCCGTCGAATCCGTCCCTGGCCCGGCTGGAATCTACGAAGACCCGGTCCATCAGCACCGGGGCTCCATAGGACTGGGCACCGCATAAGAGAAGCAGGGTTCGAAAGATGAGGTTGCCAGAGACTCCTTCCGGAGCGATGACGATATCGTCTCCCCGGCAGCTCTCAATCAATATTCCTCTGTGCTCTGCCGCGAGACCTGCCTCCCTGGCCCGGGAGGCTATCAGCTCTCCTTCAAGAAGGCTGCGATCAACCCGCTCACAGCGCCCCCGGTCCTCCATGCGCCCGCCAGATAGTACAGCCGAGTTTGCCTTAATTCCTAAGCTCTCTAGGATCCGAGCCCCGCCCAAAAGCAGCTCCAGCCGGTCGGCCATGCTCTCCCCCTCATCTATGCCCACCGGCCCCAGCAGAAAGGCCCAGCCGGGCAGCTCCAGCAGAGCCAGGCGTCGTACACGAATGCTGAACTCTTCAGATAGCGCCCGCATGGTCCGCCCGGCGGGCAGGTTTCCCCGCACGGCTCCCTCGATCTCTCCGGCGGCAAGAAGGCGCACCAGATCCTTCCAGGGCTCCTGGCTGACGGCGCAATCCAGATTACAGGCGCATCCCGGATCGCCCACTAAAAGGAGATCGGCGTACTCTGCCGCCGACTCCAGAGATGCTATCATATCAGCATCCGCATTCCATATGCCTATGCCTATGCGAGCCCTCCGAGCCCTGGCCTTCTGCTTTAAAGATTGAATGAAGATCGAGTCCATATCAATGGATCCCGGTTACGCACTCCGTCTCCAGGTTGAAGAGGACCGCTTCCTCATCTCCCCGGCGCATGATCAGCCTTCTCTCCCCGGTCACCCGGCCTATGACCCGGGCCACAAGGCCACGCCTTTCAAAGACCTCCAAAACCGTGGCGGCGTTCTCCGGCCTGGCGGTGACCACAAAGCCCATTCCCGGATACATCTTCAGCCAGGCGGAAAGCTCCATGCCCACAGGAAAGGCGATGGCCTCTATATCCACCACCGCACCCACCCTGCTGCTCTCAAGAAGCATGCCTAACGTTCCCAGTAGGCCGGGATTGCTGATGTCCTTTCCCGCCTGCACCAGGCCCCTCTCCCCCAGCTCCTGCATCGATCCCAGCTGATGGAGAAGGGTCCGGCGGTCCTTGAAGCTGGTGGAGTCGAAGTTTATGGCGAACCTGGGATGAGGCTCGCCGTCCAGATCTGCTGCCGCCACCACCACATCACCAGCCTGGGCGGTGCTGCTCAGAATCAGGCCGCTCTTCTTGGCCTTGCCCAATATGGCCACATCCAGGGCATTGTAGGGCGTATCAGGGTGGAGGTGGCCTCCGATGATGGGAACGCAAAATTTCTCTATGGCCTTCTTCATGCCCTGCAGGACTTTGGTGGCGACGGCATCATCTCCCACGGAGAGAACATCCACCATGGCCACAGGCCAGCCTCCCATGGCAGCGATGTCATGGACATTGACCAGGACAGAGCAGTAGCCTGACCACTCTGGATCCACCTCCATGAGCTTGGACCAGATACCATCTGCAGCCAGGAGCATGACCTCATCCCCGTCGTCGATCACCGCCGCATCCTCTCCAAAAGAGGCTATGATGCGCTCGGACTCTACAGGAAAAAATCGCATGATGCTGCCTATCTGCTTTTTGCGGGTAATTCCCACAAATCCACGCAGCTCGGATGCCAGAGTCTCCAGATTCATCAGATCCAGGTTTGAGCTCTGGTCAAAAATAGATGACGCCTTGATGAGGGTGAAAGGCTCATAGCTTTGTTTTCAATGGCACAAATTCATCCTTCTATTCCTTAGGGATTTTGCACAAGAAGAATAACACTAATAAATATTATGTAATTTCTTTGATATCGAAATTTTAAAACAGTACAAAGAATAATAATTTATTCATCTTGAATCCTAGCATTAAACGGCATGCTAAGTGAGATGTTCCAGTGGAAGCAAAGGGGTTGAATGATAAGACCAATGCAGGTGTTATACAAAACTGCTATGGGTGAGACGCCTGGATGCAATGAGCACGCGTATTAAAGTGACAAGAAAAAGCTAAAAAATTAGATCCATTCTTCTCATGATGTACCCTGGATAGAGCCTAAGTCGATGCATTCCTCTTTTCAGACAAGGCTTTAGACGATGTCGATGGATCTCGATATACGGCTGATCAGCCTGGATGACATGCCGCCATGCCCGCTTATCCAGCCATCCTGGCTATCCCGCCCTGCACTACCACCCTTAAAGATCCATATCTGCTGAATGGCGGTCTAAGGAAGCTCCAGGAACCATCTCTCTGGGCCCGCACCAGTGGATCATAATATTCAATATACCAGGACCCATTGCCGGATAAGCTGGCATTGACCGCCACGGCATAAGCCCTCCAGCGAAAGATCTTCACAGGGGAGAGGCCCTCCGCTGCATCCAGAGCCTCTTCGGCCTCTTTTATCTGAGAGGGCGCCGTCAGTCTGGGAAATGCCTGCCCGGATGAAGCGGTACCGTTCACCAGGTCATAACTGGAAATAAGATAACTGTCTCCTTCTTCCTGCAAAGCAGCCCAGGAGAACAGACCTGGCATAGGATAGATCGATGCATTCCTGCCTGCGAACTCCTCCTCTGCCGCCATTTTCCCCTCCATCCTGATCCCTCCCACCAGCATCAAGAAGATCAGAAATATAATAAACAGATTCTTT
>CALMJN010000302.1 GCA_937864385.1 uncultured Methanosarcinales archaeon
TTCAGGCCACAGAGAACCATTCATCGCGGCTGATTCCAGAATCCCTCAAAATTCTGGCAAGGAGATCTATGCCGATATCCTGGCCATGATGTCGATTTGGGAGTTTAACACGTACAGTTCCCTTTGTCATGAATTCATGGTCGGTTCCTGCAAAAGGCCCATTGAATCCCAGGTCACTCAGCCGCCGTATCAGCTCGCGCCTGGATACGGGAACGAGTTTACTCGACAACTGCCACCGGCTCCAGGGACACAGATATTGTGTGGCCGTCGATGGATGGGATGGTATGACCCATTCGCAGGCCCAGGACTATCCATTCTTCTATTGTGCTGATAAGCTCCTTGCGGCATTCTTCAAAGGTCTTGCCGGTGGCCCAGACCCCTTGCAGGCCGGGAACTCTAGCATAATATGGCTCAGGGTCATCGATTATCTCATATTCGGCTCGCTCCAGGGCGGCGGCGATGTATTCAGCAAACATGTCAGGAAATACATCCGAGCTGTTAGGATTTAATCTTTCTTTCCGGCACCGCTCAATCAGATACTGAGAGCTGATCCCCGTCCGGCTCCCGGCCGGCCTTCCGGCAGGCTTCCGCCTTCAGCAAAAAACTGAAATAAGATTCAGCCTGCATTGCCCTGAAAAGGAGATGCTGTTCTTGAGCAGGAGCGATTATGCCGCAAAATAATGCGCCGACAGTGGGAATAGACGACCTGGCCGTCTATGTGCCCGGGCTCTATCTGCCCCTGGAGGGCGAGTTCGCCCGCAGCCGGGGCATAGATCCGAGCAAGCTGATCAAGGGAATAGGCATAGAGAGGATGGCCGTTCCCGATGCCCATGAGGATGCAGCCACCATGGCCGCCATGTCCCTTCTGCTCTTGATGAGGAGAAGCCGCCTGCAGCCGGAGCAGATCGGAAAGATCTATGTGGGAACGGAGTCCTCGGCTGATGAGGCCAAGGCCATGGGCACCTATGTCATAGGCATGCTGGAGCAGGTCTATGGGCAGGGCTCCTTCCAGGAATGCGGCACAGTGGAGATGAAGGCGGCCTGCATCGCCACCACCCTGGCTCTGGAGAGCCAGAGCTACTGGCTGGCGGGGGAGGATGAGGACAGGGTGGGAGTGGTCATAGCCTCGGATGTGGCCAAATACCCGCTGGCATCCCCAGGCGAGTACACCCAGGGGGCGGGAAGCGTCTCCCTGCTGCTCAAGAAGAATCCCCGGCTTGTCTCCCTGGAGCAGGTCTATGGCCACTTCACCAGGGACGAGAACGACTTCTTCCGACCCATGGGCTGCACCACCGCTGTGGTCAACGGCAAGCACAGTAACCAGTGCTACCTGGATGCCGTAACCGGGGCCTTCGACTCATTTGCCGCCCGGGCGACCCGGAAGGGGATCATCGTCCCGGCAGCAGGGCAGTGCGTCACCGACTTTCTGGATCATATCCTCTTTCACATTCCCTATCCCAGAATGGTGGAGTATGCCTCGGCGGTCGTCTTCCGGCATGACTGGAAAAGCTGCCCGCGCAGCCGCAGGGTCGAGGAGGAGATCGGCCCGGAGCCCGGAGAAGGGGACGGCAAAGATGCAGCAGCTCTCCAGGTGGCGGAGGCGGACTACGCCCGCCGCTTCGCCCGCTCCTGCGTCTGACCGGGCGGGTGATGCAGGTCAATGCCAGCGAAGGCGATACGGTAAGCGATGGTCAAGCGCTGATCCAATTAGAGGACAGCCTGCTGCAAGCGCAGTACGCGCAAGCAGAGGCAGCCCTCAGGCTGGCGCAGGCCAATTATGAGCTGGTGGCAGCCGGAACACCCACCGAGCAGCAGCTTGCTGCGATCGCTCAGGCTGAACTAGAGCTGGTCAATGCCCGCCAGGCGCTCAAAGATCTGCATAATCTGGCAGCCCTGGCAGCAGCCCAGGTGCAGCAGGAGATCGCAGCCATCGATAAGGCGCGCGACCTGGCTTCGCAGCGGCTGGATAACCTGGGGACAGATGCCGATCCAGCCGATGTGGATGCCGCCTGGTCTTCGGTGGTGCTTGCCAAAGACCGGTTGGAGAAGGCCGAGGATAAA
>CALMJN010000303.1 GCA_937864385.1 uncultured Methanosarcinales archaeon
GATAGGTTGATTTTCTTTCGTTAATTGTATATATGGCATCAATACTTTTCATCAAGGGTTTTGATGGATCTGAAATCATAGACCTCTGGAGAGACGCAGATGAAAAATACTACAAAATTGATCTTGATTGGCATAATAGATGGTTTTATAGCATTAAGCGGACTTGCTTTAATGTGGCTTGCAAAACTTGCAGGCGAGACTGGTTGGCTTAAAGGGAATTTGGCAAGCTATTCGAACACCAGCCTAATCGCAATACCAAAAGAACTTTATTATTTGCCATACCCCGGAATCACTCTAGCTATGGGTTCTATGATCATTGCGTTGGTCACGTTCTTTGGACTATTAACAGTTGGAGAATCTTCTGGAAAAGGATGGGGCCTTAACAAAGGTACCATGAGAGGAGCGATCGCAGGCTCTATCCTAGTTGTATATCTGTTTGTTCTTTCGATGAGCGCTTTTGTGCCCTATCAAGAGAAAATGCCGGACATGATGTCGATGATGATGACATCATTTACGACTATTATAGGCATAATGATACCCTTTTATTTCGGTGCTTCTGCCTATGTGCAAGGTCGCTCAATGAAGGTCGATACAGATAAGGATACGAATAATGCCGAGGCAACCAAAGATCAATAGTGGCTATCGAGGGCAATAGGTGAACCTACCTGCAGCTAAGCAATACTTCAAGCTGGATCTTGCCTAAGGCCGCTCCCCAGCTCCTCATAGATGGCCCTGAACTCCTGCAGCGCCGTCTCCAGGCTCTCTACGATCTCCGCCGCCAGCGCCTCAGGCTCAGGGAGGTTCTCGGAGTCCTCCAGGCTCTCGTCTTTCAGCCAGAAGATGTCCAGGCTGGCTTTATCCCTCTTGACCAGCTCCTCATAGCTAAAGGCGTGGAAGCGCTCCGTCTCCGTCCGCTCCCGGCGGCTCTCCGGATTGTAGCAGCGGACGAAGTCCTCCAGGTCCGCGTCCTTCAGCGGATTGGTCTTGAGGGTGAAGTGCTTGTTTGTCCGCAGGTCATAGATCCACAGCTTCTCCGTCCAGGGCATCTCTCCAGCGGGCCGCCGGTCGAAGAAGAGCACATTGGCCTTGACCCCCTGGGCATAGAAGACGCCGGTTGGCAATCGCAGCAGGGTGTGCACGTCGCAGCTCTGGAGTAGATTGCGGCGCACCGTCTCCCCCGCTCCGCCCTCGAATAAGACATTGTCCGGTACCACGATTGCCGCCCGGCCGTTGGTCTTGAGCATGGTCCGCACGTGCTGGAGGAAGTTGAGTTGCTTGTTCGAGGTGGTGGCCCAGAAGTCCTGGCGGCTGTAGGTCTCCGCCTGGCGGCTCTCCTTTGCCCCGCCGTTGGAGATGGTGACGCTGCTCTTCTTGCCGAAGGGCGGATTGGTGAGCACGATGTCCACCTTGTCGCTTTTCTCCTGGAGCAGGGAGTCGGTCACCTCTATGGGGCTCTCATCGCCGCCG
>CALMJN010000304.1 GCA_937864385.1 uncultured Methanosarcinales archaeon
ATATCTATGTCGCTTTTTTTTGTCTCTTCTCCTCTGACAAAGGAGCCGAAGAGGCCGATTCTTCGCACAGCAAATCTTCTCTTGATCTCTTGCTCGTGGTTTTTGAGGATCTCAATTGCTTTCAACACGGCACCCCACAGATATCCTTCATGTAGCAGAATGATTGAGACAGTACAAATCCGAGGTTTAGTTCCTTGGGATCTAATGGATCTTCAAACCTTTTATAGTGATTCCCCTAGCTTCTCACTCTATAAATTCCAAGCATTTGCTCCAACTGCCATCCCAGGGCATCCCGTGATGCCGCTGGCGCAGCCCTCGCTTTAGAGGGGGCACAATCCAAGCAATGCAGGCCCCCCCATCTCGCATTCTCTGGTGACAAGCTATGATACGGGAGCATTTATCCTTAGCTTCAATAACCTTCATCCGCTTGCTGCCCGGTACCCAAGCCTGCCCGGCGTTGAGGGCGCCCCACCGCAGCGCAGGAGGCCGAAGGCCGACTCACGGTGCCCCGGAAGAGGGTGCAAAGGCTGGGGCCAGCCTAACCAAATCCCCAGGCTCTTCTTCCCAGTCAGTACCCCTTCAACCCAGAGCCACTCTCTCTTCCCGGCGGGTAGAGTATCGAAAGGTACCGGGCCAGGGCAGACACCATCTAAAGCTTCCCATGGGGCCTTGGACCGTCTGATAGCCGCCGACAAAGACGCACTGCACGCCGCTGCCTGCGAGAAAGCGACGCAGCTCATCGAATATACCCAGGGTGCATGAGTCAACAGCCACATCCTGGCCTGATACAGCCCGGAAGAAAGTCCCCTCCAGAAACCTTAATCTCATCCTCCGTCCCACCACCTCCTGTGAACTGCGATGTCCTGGTCGCCGGAGCCTCTGCCGCCGGCCTCAATGCCGCCATCTCCGCCGCCGAGGAGGGAGCGGATGTGATCCTGGCGGACTCCGATCTCAGGGGAGCAATGCGCCCCGCCAACACCCTCTTCGAGGGAATGGCCAGGACAGCGAGCATCAATATCGATGACAGCTACATCCAAAACAATCTGGAGGGCATGCAGATAATCAGCCCCTCCGGCCTGGCGGTGACTATCCACGCCCCGGGCTACTTTTTGGACCGCCGGAAGCTCGACGATTATTACCTCTCCCTGGCTCAGGACGCCGGCGTGGCCCTCCTTCCCGGCACCGTCCAGGAGGCCAAATTGCAGGGCACCCGCCGGGTGGTCTGGATCGGCGAGGAGAGGATCGACGCTCGAGTGGTGATCGATGCCTCCGGCGTAGCGGGCAGCATCGCCCGCCGGGAGGGCCTGGAGCCCATGCGCCACAGGGAAGATATCGCCTGGGCCATGGAGGCGGACGTGGAGCTTGCCGGGCTCGGCGATGAGCCTCTCTTTCAGTACTGGATCGGCAGCATCTCCCCCGGCTGGAAGGCCACTTTTTCGCCGGCAGGAGGCGACAGGGCCACACTGGGGGTATTTGTGCGCGGCCACGGCCAGAATGTGCAGCCCTTTTTCCGAGGCTTTCTCAGCAGGTTCAAGGCCTTCAAGTCCAGACAGTATGGTGACATGGAGGAAATGAAGATCCTCTCCATCCGGCGGGGGGGCGACCCCATCGCCGTTTTGCCCGGAGATATCGTGGCCGACTCGCTGATGGTGGCGGGCGGGGCAGCAGGACAGAGCGGCCTCGCCTACAGCATCCGGGCGGGAAGAATATGCGGCAGCGTGGCCGCCCGAGCCGCGGCAAAGAAGGATGTCTCCTGGCGCTCTCTCTACCGCTATGTCCGGCTCTGGAACCGAGAGTTTTACTGGCAGTACCGCATGGGCCGGGCATCATTGCAGACCCTGTCAGCCATGAACGACCCGGAAATAGACCGGCTGGTCAGGGGCCTCTCAGGTAAAAGGCTCGTCTCCAGAGGCTCCTTCGCCAGAAAGGCCATCCTGGCCGGGGCGGCCACTGCTCTGTCCCGGCCCAGGACCATTCTGGACCTGGCCAGGAACCTCATGCGCGGCTAGCTTTGGAAAAGTCCATTTATCTGAAAATTCTACATGACATCTGATGATCGAACTGTCCAGCGAGCCCTATGTTCTCAAGCCCAGAGAAACGCCACTCTCCGAGGCGGACTTCAGGCTTCATCTAAACATCGGCTGGTGTCGCGGTGTCCTCTTCAATGTGGTGGCTATGAAGAACGCCATCGCCGTGGTGGAGTACGATGCTCTGCTCTGGTCCGATGACTCGGCAATGTTCGTGGAGTATAAAGACTCCGTAGCCGCCTACAAGGCTCTCTCCTCCCGCCGGGTGCAGCAGATGAACAGCCTGGCCAAGAACATATCCCGGGGCCTGGGCTACAAGAGCTTTGTCTTCATTGTGGTAGTCAAGGGCCTGGAGGAGAAGACCAGCAAAGGAGGCGTCGAGGTCCTGCCCCTCTATTATCTGGGCAGCTACCAGCCTAATTTCATCTCCTCCATGGCTGAGCTCGAGTATCTGGACAAGATGATCGCCAAATACAGCCGGGAGGGAGAGCTGGATTTCGTTCGGGAGCTGGAGAAGCTCCGGAAGATACTGGAGATGGAGCAGTCATGATAGGGCATGGCCGGGCGGGTGGGGCGGCTACCATACTCAATGCCGTGGCCAACTGGAAGGGATCGGCCTTCGGCATAGGCCTCATGACCTATGCCGAAGTGGAATTAGACCGCACCGGAACCATAAAGGGCGACGTTCCGGGAGTGGACACCAGGCTGATAGAGATTTGCGTGGGCCTGGTCCTGGAGAGGCTGGGATACGATTATGGAGCTGTCGTACGAACCCGCAGTGAGATTCCCGTGGCCAGCGGCCTGAAGAGCAGCAGCACTGCCGCCAACGCTGTCATCCTGGCCGCTCTGGATGCTCTCCATGAGGAGATGGACCCCATAGAAGCGGCAAAAATCGGAGTCGCCGCGGCCAGGAAAGCAGGAGTGACCATCACCGGGGCTCTGGACGATGCCCTGGCCTCCATGCTGGGCGGGGTGGTAGTGACTGATAACAAAGAAATGCTTCTCCTGAAGAGGGAGGAGCTTGATACACCCGTGTTGATACTCTCACCGGAAAAAAAGCTCTTCTCCCAGGAGACCAGCGTATCGCGCTCCCGTCTCATCTCCCCTATAGCCGATGTTGTCTTCGATCTGGCCCTGAGAGGAGACTACGCCCGGGCCATGACCATCAACGGCCTGGCTTACTGCGCCGCCCTGAGCCTCTCGGCGGAGCCTGTGCTCCTGGCATTAGAGGCCGGGGCCAAGGGAGCCAGCTTATCCGGCACCGGCCCCTCATACGCTGCCATAGTCGAGCCGCACCGGATTGAAGCCCTGGAGGCGGCCTGGAGGCCGCTGGGCGGAAAGGTGATAAGAACCTACTCCAATAATAGCTGCGCATCCAAAGGCGAGGGGACTTGATGAATCTAGAGGAGCATCGCAGCGATATGGAGAGCATAGACGAGCAGATCATAAGGCTGATCCACCGCCGCATGGGACTGTCGAAAAAGATCTTTGAGGTGAAGAGGGCGGAGGGCAGGCCCATAGTCGATCCGGAGAGGGAGAAGTGGGTTTTATCCCATGCCATGGACCTGGCGGTTGAGCTGAACCTTGATGCGGGTGCCGTAAAGAGCATCTTTGAGACTATCATTGCCATGAGCGTTCACAAGCAGCAGGAACTTCAGGGCAGAGATCAGGGCGGATAGACGGACTGTATGAGGTGATGAGGATGGTTGATATTGCGGTTTTATCCGGCTCCAAATCCGATCAGGCCATAGTGGACAGGATTGTGCGCAAGCTGGAGGAGAGGAGGGCTTCCTTTGAGCATAAAGTTCTCTCTGCCCACAGAAATCCCAAAGAATTGGATGAGTTCGTCTCCGCCACGGATGCCCGCGTCTTTATCGCTGTGGCCGGCCTGTCGGCGGCGCTTCCTGGCGTTGTGGCCTCAAAGACCTCTCGCCCGGTGATAGGAGTGCCTGTGAGCGCCAAGCTGGGCGGCCTTGACGCACTTCTTTCAATTGTGCAGATGCCGCCGGGAGTCCCAGTGGCCTGCGTGGGCATAGATAATGGAGAAAATGCGGCGCTATTGGCGCTTAGAATTCTGGAATCGGGAAGATAGCTATTTATACAATGTCTGCAGGATTAAGGCACCAAAGGTGGGATAGGATGTACAAGCGGATATTGATCGCCACGGATGGCTCAGACAAATCCATGAAGGCCGCTGAGGAGGGCATGGAGCTCGCTAAGGCACTAGGCGCTCAGGTTATAGCGCTCAATGTAATCAATGAGGTCGTTATTGCCAGCGCAGTGAGACAGCTTGGTTCCGACAGAAAAGAAGTTGAAGAAAGGCTTAAAGTTGCTGGCGAAAAGGCGGTAGATAACATAAAGGCCATGGGAGCCAAAATGGGCGTTAATGTTGATGCCATCGTCACAATCGGCGCGCCCGCAAACACAGTTATAGACATGGCTGGTGCCGAACAGGCAGATCTCATTATCATGGGAAGCCATGGTGAGTCCGGTGCCACCAAGCTCCTCATAGGTAGCGTTGTGCAGAAGGTTCTCTACTGGGCTACGATCCCGGTGCTGGTAGTGAGATGAGTTTATGGAAGCACTTGTATTAGGCGAAACCCTGATCTACAGCTCATTTGCCCTTGTCTTCGTGCTGGGCGTCGTCCTGGGCTACTTCGTCATCAGCCTCATTGGTTCAAGCTAAAATTGCCTCTCGGGAGGAGGCCGGATAAAACCGGCCAGATATTTTATTTTTTTTGCTTCAACTTCAACCAGAGCCGTTCTTGTCCAGGCTCTCGCTGGCCATGAGAAATCCAATGGCCCTCTCCGCCAGAGGGTAGCGGTGCACCAGGGCTTTGAATTTTGGGCCGTGGTTGGGCTCAATGAGATGGGCCAGCTCATGTAAAATCACATAATCCTCCACCCACTGGGGAAGATGAGCCAGATTGCTGCTGATCCTAATGGTCCTGGCCAGGCAATTGCAAGAACCCCGCCTGCGCTCCTGATTGGAGGAATACTGAATGCTGTTCCAGCAGAGGCTTCCCTGGAAGTATTTGCGGTTTAACAGGCTGGCTCGCTCCTGGAGATGATGATCGTCCTTGGGGTAGCTCCGCTTCTCTAGCCGGGAGCGCAGCTTCTGGATGTGGCCGGCTAAAGCAGCATCGGATATAAAGGCAGGTGCCAGCACCTCCATCACTCCCCCCACCATCCTGGCGGAGATGGTCTTTCTGCGTCGCGCAGACCTCTTTACCACAACTTCCATTAAAGGCAGCCTCGCTGCAATTGCTTGATCACGGAAATATTAATAACTTTCTTTTAGAAGTTTGATTGCACTTGAATTAAATAATTTTTGCATAATTTTTTCCATAAAAGCATTTTCAACGATCGAATTCTCATATATATTTGATCCATTATCAGCAGCAGGGCAGCCAGTCCACGCTGATCTCTCCCGGGCTGCTGTTCGACCATAGCTGAATGAACTTCTCAATGGAGAAGACCCCTGTGAGATCCTCAACGCTGCGGCCCAGGAGCTGATGGCGGCCTCTGCTGTCGGGAGCCGGATCATATGACTGCCAGCCGATATGGGCTGTGCCGATCACATTGGAGTTGATGCTGGCCTCAAGCCCGCCGCCGTTGGACCCGGATGCGTCTCCAGAAAATGTCCCGGTTCTCACCTGCGTCTCTCTCTCCAGGCGCTCCACATTGCTGTACTCCTCGGAAAAGGATGCCCCGCTATCATAATTCATCACAGCAAGTCGATCTTCCTTATGGCCGTTATTCATGGCCTGGGTGAATTGCATAGGCATCTCCGCCCCGGCAACCCAGATCAGTGCTGCCGCAGCTATTAGCAAACAGATCAGCTTTCCCACTCTTCTGCCCCCTTCGATGATTGTCGAACATTTATATGAGGCTGCCGCTCCGATTACAAATCAGAGAGATGCTGCGCTGCTTCCTAAACGGAGTGTGGCAGGCTCCTTCATAGCTTCTAGGGTGCTCTCTTTATTTTGCAGGGCAGCCTCATTGCGGGAGTCGATTGAGAGGGCCTGATCAAAGCAGTCCAGTGCCTCCTGATATCTCTGCATCTTGAGCAGGACAACTCCCTTGTTGTTCCAGGCCTGGGGGTCCTGGGGCCTCATCTGGACCGCATTTTCAAAGCATTGCAGGGCACCGGCCGTATCGCCCAGATTGGCCAGGGCCATGCCCTTTCCATTCCAGGCATCGAAATAAGAGGAGTTGATCGCCAGAGCCCTGTCAAAGAGCAATATGGCCTGATCATCCATCTTCAGCCCCTGAGAGAGGGCTATGGCCTTGAGGTTCAGGGATTCAGGGTCATTGGGATTGATGGCAATTGATCTATCAAAGCAATAGATAGCCTGGTCAATGCGCTGCAGCATCGCCAGAGCCCTTCCTTTGTTATTCCATAAAGCGATGCTGTTGGGCTCAAGCTGTATGGCCCGGTCGTAGGTTGTAGCGGCAAGCTCATAATTCCCGGATAAAAAGTAGCTATAAGCCTGATCTGAATAACTCTGGGCCGACTGGCACTCCGCCGGGGCGAGAAGCATCATTGCCAGACCCAAGATGGTGATAATTGCAGCTTTCATGGCAGAGTTCTTTGAGACAGGGGATAAATATTTCTGCCCCTCAGGCCGCCCTCTTTTTGCTCATCTCAGGAGAAAAGAAAACGGCCATAGTAGATTTTGTCACCGTCTCCGTTCATCACAGCTCGTCATGCCCCTTAGCCTCTTCATCTTCTTCGCTGCTATTGAACTTTTTGACCTTGGCCAGCCGGGCTTTGGTGGCTTTTATGGAGCCGGCCAGGCTGGAGTCCGTCTCCTCGGCCTCCTTGCTGTCAAGGCATTTTTCCTGAGAGCCCAGTCCAGCTTCTGTATCTATATTCAAGGTCATGGAGATTTGGTCGGAGTACCTGTAGACCAGCTCCACCGGCCGGCTCTGGGGAGAGAGGGAGACGAAGGCCAGAGCGGACCTGATGGTGGCATTTGGCTCCAGAACCATAGATTTTATTCCCTTCCTGGTGGAGCTATCATATTCCTTGCTCTGATACACCCAGCCCCACTGGTCCTTCAATGTGAAATTTTCGGCATCGAGCTGCATTCTATCTGTGCCGTTATTGCTTATGGCCACATCCAGTTCCACAGTCTTCTTCTGAGAGGCGATGCTGGAGCGAAGTATGCCGTAATAGAGAATAGTCACATTGTCATTGCTGAGATTGACCAGATCGGGAAAGCGCTGCATAAATTGCTCTCCCCCGCTGCTATCCTGGGAAAGATCAATGGTCAGGCTCTTGGCTATGGTCTCCCTGGGCACAACAAAGCCGATGAGCTGCCGGCCATTTTGCAGCTCTTTGATATACTCGGATCGGGTCTTATAGATGCGATCGTTTCCATCGGTGAGAGTGTATGCCGCCTCTATGGGCGATCTGTCGCTCTGGTTTATCCTGCCCAATGATGCATCAACTACCAGCACGGAATTGGAGTCGGATGATGAGTATCCGGCAAATCCGGAGTCCTTGAAGGTGCCGAATATGGTGCAGTTGACAACGCCATTGCTGGACTGCAGGGGATATCCGAGGGCGCTTGCCGGCAGGAATAATAGTACCAGCGCCAAAGCCTTCCATTTCATCTATAACATACCTACAATGTTATGATATAATCCTTTGGGTGACCAATTAGCTTTTCCTTTGTTCTGGACGGCAATAAAAGCGCCGGGAGGCATCAAGATCCCGGGCCCTTAGCCATTTTTTCTAGGATGCCGCTCACAGGGAGGTTGTGGCTGTGGAATTGTTCACAACCATGCTTGATGTGGCGGTATCGTTTGCCCCTTGATTCATCTTATCCAGCTCACCCATCTTGGCATTGAGGCGTGCTTTGCTGGCAGCTATCTTCTCATCCAGGTCGCTGAGCTTTATGCTCTCATTCTGGCTTTCCGGAGCCGGCTCTGGAGAAGCTGCTTGTTCTGTCTGGTTGGACGACTGGGCCACCGGTGCTGCTGCAGCCACCTCCCCCTGGGCTGAGGTATCATTGCCGGCGGCATGGCTGGCTAGAGCATTTCCATAGACCAGCTCATCTGAGAGAGGCACATAGTCCCTCTCAAACTCTATCACCATCTCCTCCGGTGTGCCGTAATCATAGGCCAAGGCGGCAGGTCTGAAGACGGGAGACAGGCCGGTAAAGCCAAGCAGCAATCGATCCGTCCCGCTGCTTGGAGCTACGGTCTCCGCATCAAATCCCAATGAAGGCTGATACGGCCAGCCCCACTGGTCGAAGATGGTGAAGTTAAAGGGAGTTACATAGATGCTCTGGTCTCCTATGTTTTCAACGCTGACCTGAAGAACCAGCATCTGCTCATCGGAATTTATCGAGCTGTCGGTGATTCCATAGTATCTGATCTTGGTTCTGTCATTGCTGGCATTGGGAGTCATCCACCAGTTGATCAGAATGGGATCCGACCCCTCCGGCGTCACATTGATCAGTTTGAACAGGCTGTCCCATTCGGTGAGGAAGTAGACCGCCTGCTTTCCAGAAGAGAGAGACCGGTACAGGCCGGGAGTGTAGACAAGATCATTCTGATCCACAAGCTCATAGCTGGCATTCTCAGCTCCCATCAGCCCGATGTCCACCTTCAATATCTCCAGAGTTACATTCTCATCCTCAACAGGAGTCCGGCTGGATCCGAAGATCACCACAGTCGCATTCTCGTTGCTGCCCTCCAGCGGCAGGGCCAGGACTGTTCCCGAGGCCATTGCCAGAAGAAGGGCTGTAAGTATGATAATCGATCTCATCTGATACCCCCATTTAATCGGCTATTGCTCAAGCCTGCGATATCAAGGCCAATTCAATTCCATCCACTGCATTTGACATTCGATTATATACATTTTATCCAGGCGCATTTCCCAGATTTGCCAGATCATCTCTCCCATCCTGGGAAACCTATATCTGCCTGTTATGGCATAAGCGGAGGCGGTGTTCTCATTGTCATCGCCAATCCTGGTAACCTGCGGCCTGCCCTATGCCAACGGGCCCTGTCATATCGGGCATTTAAGAACTTATGTACCGGCGGATATTTTCGTCCGAGGATGCAAGAAGATGGGCAGGGAGGTTCTCTTCGTCTGCGGCTCTGATGCCCATGGGACTCCCATTGTGGTCAATGCCGAGGCCAGGGGGTTGACTCCCAAGGCCCTTGTATCCCAATACCACCAGCACTTCGAGGAGGTCTTCCGGGAGATGGAGGTCAAGTTCGACCACTTCGGGGACACCGATGATCCCGCCTGCCACCATCGCACCCAGGAGATGGTCCGATCCCTGATGGATGGCGGCCATGTCTATCCCCAGGAGATCGAGCTGGCCTACTGCCCCAAGTGCGAGCGCTTCCTGCCGGACCGATATGTGGAGGGAGAGTGCCCCTACTGCGGCAAGCCGGCTCGGGGGGATGAGTGCGACATGGGCTGCGGCCGGCATCTGGAGCCGGGTGAGATAAAGAATGCGGTATGCAAGGTCTGCGGGGGAAAGGCTGAATATCGCAAGCAGATTCATTATTTCTTCCGTCTCTCTGATTTCAAGGATTTCCTGCTCTCCTATCTGCCCGGCCTGGGGGGCACAGCGTCGGCCCGCAATTACGCCCTGGAGTGGGTTCGCCAGGAGCTGAAAGACTGGTGCATAACCCGAAACATGGCCTGGGGGGTCAAGTTCCCCGGCCAGGATGATCTGGTGGTCTATGTCTGGGTGGATGCTCCCATAGGTTATATCGCCTTTACCGAGGAGTGGTGCTCAGAGCATGGCCGGGACTGGCAGAGCTACTGGAAGGATGGCGCCAAAATCATCCACTTCATAGGCGGCGATATCGTCTACCACCACTGCATCTTCTGGCCGGCCATGCTCAAGGGGGCGGGATACACCCTGCCATCGGCAGTGGTGGCCAGCGGCATGCTCAAGATCGATGACAAGAAGTTCTCCAAATCCAGAGGAAATGTGATATGGGTCAAGGACGACTACCTGGATCGCGGCCTTCACCCCGATCTGCTGCGCTATTATCTGGCCAGCTACACCGCCCACAACAAGGAGGTCAACTTCTCCTGGAAGATCTTTGCGGACAAGGTCAACACCGAGCTGGTGGGGGCTCTGGGCAACTTCATCAACCGGGCTTTGACCTTCACCGCCAAGAACTTTCAGAGCAAAGTGCCCTGCGCCGAGATAGACCCCGAGGTCATGGCCAAGATCGATGAGACCGGGCAGGCGGTCACAGCGGCCCTCGATGAGTATGAGTTCAAGAAGGCCTCT
>CALMJN010000305.1 GCA_937864385.1 uncultured Methanosarcinales archaeon
CCTGCGTCTATGAGCGGTGCAACTGCTCAAATTTAATGTTCTGCTCAGGTTGCCCGGCTCCAATGAGCGGCTCAATTGCCTAGCTGCAATTTGCTGCTCAGGCTGCCCGGCTCCAATGAGCGGCTCATATTGCCTAATTGCAGTTTGCTGCTCAGGTTGCCCGGCTCCAATGAGCGGCTCATATTGCCTAGCTGCAGTTTGCTGCTCAGGTTGCCCGGCTGCAATTCTCCGCTCATGTCTGCTATGGAGACCATCTCTTCCATGCTGGCCATATCCAGTGCGGCATTGCCGTCGGTCTGGGGGTAGGGCATGATAACCAGGCACGGGCCCCTGTCGCTCTCCCGGGAGAAGAATGCGATCTCAGCGCTGCTGTTGCTGAATGCCTGCAACAGAAAGGAGATACGATCTCCCTCGGCCCTGGCATCCTGCAGCTTCTTGGAGACATCAAAGACAAAAACGGCATCCCCATCCGTATTGCTGCTATAGGCAGTGGCGTCATTATTTTTGACGATATTCCAGGCAGGAAGAAGGTTGATCAGGAATGTGGTATAATCTGAACTCTCATCCCAGCCCGAGCCTATGGTCGCCAATGTCACCATCACCGGATCGCTTCCCTTCCTGATTGACTCCGCCTTGAGCAGCAACACCGCCATATCATCCTGGCTCAGGTTGAGATCAGAGATATCGAATTGAATCGCCGGAGCCCCGGGATAGCTGACCTCGCGGGTCAGTTTGTCCCCGGTCTGGTTGTTCTCCAACACATCGATGCTGCAGAGCAGGAAATTGCTCTGGTTGAAAACAGATAGACTGTTCTCCCCCATATTGATGTAAACATCCTCTGAGGCAGGAATAACAGTAAGATTGCCCTGTGCCTGGCCGGCAAAAACTGCCACCAGTAGCAAGAGCACCATCCCCCTTATTGGCCTATGCATAATCAATCTCCCTCTTTTTGCACTTGCCCCTATGTTATTAATGAATTCATATTTAAAATATATGTTTTTACATGAAGTCCGCCAGACCGGTCTGTCTGGCTTTGTCGTTCTTGAAAAGGGAGTCTATCTCCATCTTCAGCAGCTGCAGCCTCTGTTTGGTATAGCTGCTCACCCCATACTCCTCAGCCACCTTTATGGAGACCTCCAAATACTTGCGCACGCTTCCCTCGTGAACCGTGAGAATTATCCTGCCCCCGCATCTGGGGCAGGTCTCCTTCAGGGGAGGGCGACGGTATTTGGCGCCGCACTTGACGCAGCGGACCTTCTGCTTGGAGAAGGCATGCAGATTGCCGATGAGGTCGGGCAGAAAATGAGAGTTGATCACCCTCTCCGCCACATCCTGCTCGTCAACAGCCCGGATCAAGCGGGCCAGCTCCAGCTGGGCATCCATCTTGTCGATCATTGTCTCCAGGGTCTTGTAGGCGCTGTTCTTGGGGCCGGCGGCGATATCTCTAGTAGCATGGCTGAAGCGAAATCCGGTGTACTGAGAATCGCTCCCCAGCCTCTGGGAGACCAGATCGAATTTGGCCTCCAGCTCCTTGGGGCTGGCATTCTTCAGGCTGGCCTCATAGAACTCCAGAGGATAGACCGGCGTTAAATCCAGATTGTGGGCCTCCTTGTCCACCTCCATGGGATTGAGAACCGTGGTCATGACCAGGCAGGCATCCATCTTCCCTCCCCTCTTCTGGGGCAGGTAGGACATGGAGAAGTTGAGCAGGGCATCCATGAGCAGCATCACGCAGTCCTCGTCCCCGTCGCAGTTGCGGCGCTTGGCGGCATGAAAGAAGGGATGTCCGAATCCGGCGGAGGCGGGGCTGTAGCCTATGAGCCGGCAGAGCACTCCCGCCGAGGTATGGGGGGCTAGGCCCACCATGAGTGTGCCTATGAGGTCTTTCGGGCTTGCCGCCCGGTAGAAGGGCTCCAGCCCGTAGAACTTGACCAGAAGATCATCCACGAACTGGGCCGTCTTGAGCAGGTATGCTCCGGCATCATGAGAGAGGATGATATCCTGCACCCGCAGCTCGCAGACCTGGGCGGGATCGGTTAGGGGCAGGCCGTTCATATCCAGCTCATATCCCAGCTGCCGCAGCCTCTCCGGGCTCGTGCCTATCTCATCGGGCCGGAAATGGGTGAGGGGCAGATCGGTGAGATCATAGCGCACGGTGCCGTCCTTGAATATGTTGATGCCGTGCTTGGCCCGCAGTATTCCTTTCTCCAGAGGCTCGGGGGTCTTATCCCGGGAAGAGAGGCCAAGAACGCCTTTGAGGGCTTCAGGCTCGCGCTCGCCCAGGCTCTCCAGAGCCTGGTGGTAGAGCCTCTTTACATCGATCTCTATGCTGGCCGCAGCCGAGGTCTCTTCTCCGCATCTGGGGCATTTCTCCGGGGCGGGGATGCCGCAGCTTTTGCATACTCTCATCTTCTCCGTATGGCTGCCGCAGTCGCATCGGAAGGCAAAGCCCTCCTTTCTGCACGTCCTGCACACCCTTCTCTCTATCTCCACATTGATGATGCCTGTGGCATTGACCGTGCTGTGCTTGGCCGCCTCCTGGATGGAGCGGGACTTTCCCCCCTCCTCGCCAGCGGGAAATAGCACATGAGGAGGAGGGCGCATCAGCCTTATGTCCGACTTCTCCGGGCGGCCCATGCGGGCCCCGATGCGGGATGGAGCCCTGGCCCGGACGAGCAGGCCGGACACCTTATTGACTGTATCCAGCGCCGATCCCTGCTCAGGGCTCTCTGATTCTGACGAGCCTGCCGCTCTTTCGTCCTCATAAGACCGGGCCATGGGGCTCTTTCTCAGCCCCGAGCCGAACTCGCTGTCTGCCTCCAGCCCCAGGCAGAGCAGGAATGGCAGAGGGTCCTCGACTATGATCCGCCCCTCCCGGACGGTATGCCGGAGCAGAATGCATTCAAGAGCTTCCTTAGCCTCCAAGGGAAGGATAAGACTGTCTGACTCAAGCTGGCCTTTAGATAGCGCCAGGGAGGTCAGCCTCTCATAATCGGCCCGTGAGAGATCATGCCAGAGGTAGGTGTGAGCCGGATGGAGGGGCACGCCGTATCTTTGGGATATCTCTATCGCCTCCTCTCCGCCGATATTCTCCTTTCCCCTGGGATCGCCTCCCGCCTCTGCCAGCTCCCCGGCCCACCACTCCCAGACATAGGAGGCTGCTGCCAGCGGCCGGTTGTTCTCCAGAAACTCGCCGAAGCTGATCAGTATCTCACCCAGGTCCAGGATCTTGGATACATGGGCTTTGAGAGCCAGCTGGATGGAGCGGGGATCGTTGCAGCTGATGGGCATCCATTCCAGAATATCGCTGTCGGAGTCGAACCGGACCACATCGCCGTTAAGGAGCCGCACCGTGGGGCCCTCTATGGAGCTGACCGGCGCCACTGCCGCCGCCTTTCCCGGCTGCTCCACCTTGATCTGGGTTCCCGCGGCCATGAACTCGCCCAAGAGCAGCATGGAGGCGGGATTGATCCCGGCGGCGGCGAGACCGGTATTCCTGGCCCGGCCGTAGCGCAGCCGAAAGCCCCCCGGACGGGAGGGATGAGAGAAGACGGGACGGCCGGCGATGAGGTCGCGCAGGAACTTGGGGCTGGAGTCCCCACCATCCTTCTTGGCCTCGGCCAGGCTGTCCAACCACTCCCATCCCGAGATCTGAAGCTTGGAGACATGCTTCTTGAGCTTGGGCCGCTTCAAAGCTATGCCCTCCGCCGAGACCAGGGCTATGCCGCCCCGGACCCGGTTGGTCTCAATCCGGGGCAGGTCCCGGTATCCTGAGACCTCCTCCTCCTCGGTGGGCTCCCCATCGATGCATATGGGGCAGTTCCGGACTATGGTCCGGATCTCGTCATCGGAAGGAGAATACTGAAGCCCGGCCACCCGCTTGTAGACCCCTATCTCCTCCACATAGCGTTCCACCTCCTCCGGCCTCGGCTTCCAGGGGGCGATGCCCACAGCTCTCCGCACGTAGTCTGCCACCAGAACCGAGAGAGCCTGGGCGGTGCCGCCGGCAGAACGGATGGGGCCGGCATAGTAGACCTTCAGGTACTCTGTCCCGTCATCATTCTTCCCCAAATCCACCCTGGCGATTCCCTCCATGGGAGCGGCCACCACACCCTCAGTCAGCAGGGCTACCGAGGTGCGGATGGCGTTTTCCACCGACTCGATCTTGGATGAGCCCGGCCCCAGCCTTCCCTCGGCAAAATCGATGCCTATAGCCAGGGCGGCCTCCTCCCGGCTCATGCCCTCCCCCTCCATCTCCCTGATCCGGGCGGCAATGCCAGCGATGCCGATCAGCTTTTCCACCCGTTCCGCCAGGTCCACGGCAAGAGGTATCTCCACATCCAAAGTGGGGTCCAGCCCCCGGCTCCGGGCGGTCCGGGCTATCTCCATGGCCTGATCCAGGCCGCTCTGCAGGGCCTGGAAGTACTGGGATGTATTCAATTCCCTACACCTTGTGCCTGCCCTCCGGCCCATAACTTAAGGCCGGTCTGGAAGTCATGGGCCCGGTTCAGATCCGCCTGGGCCAGCTCATTTAAATACAGCTCGGCAGCGAAGATGGTTCCCCGGACCAGATGCCCGGCCAGGATATGGCCGGAGCTGTCCGCCAGAACGGCATGGGCGTGCACAAAGGGCTCCCCCTCTAAGAGGGAGATGTTGCCGGTGCAGGAGGCGATCTCCACCGGCCCCTCCACCGCCCGGACCCGGTACTCCTGACCGGCCTGGTCATAGAAACCCAGATCAGCACGGGAGAGAGCGCCTATGGCTGAGATGGCCGCCGCTTTGATCTTCCTCTCTCTGGCCAAATCGGTTATCTGGCCTATTATCTCCGCACCATGGTCAAGCCTGGCCAGAAGGCTTCTTCCGGCAATGCTCTCTTCTATTATCAAGCCATCAATCCCCCATTGAAGATGGGACAGAGGCTGATAAAACTTCTGCCGGGGCTTGGCCTCGAACTCTCTTGGCCAAATTAAGAACCCTTCATTCCGCATGCCTGATGGCGAATACAATCCTCTGCAGAGCAGTGAGATTGGCCAGCAGAGCAGTTATGGCGATGACTGCCATCATCCACTCTGTATTGAAAAGCCCCAGGAGCATTCCGGCATATAGAAGCATCAGCCTCTCAAACCTCTCCAAGAGCCCCCCCATTCTCTTCAGCTCCGCCTCGCCCTTGACCAGACCCCGGTGATCGGCATAGGCCCGCACAAATGTGGTCATGAGAGAGCCGAAGAAGAGCAGCATAAACCAGATCTCCCTGGGCAGGCCGAAAAAATCGCCCCGCCCCAGATAGAGGAGAAGCCCCAGGTACAGCAATAGCTCCACATACCTGTCCACCACCCCATCGATAAAAGCTCCCTTGATAGAGGCCTGGCCGGTAACCCGGGCCACCGTCCCGTCCACTATATCGATGAAGGCGGAGAGGGAGAAGAGGAAAAGCCCCCAGGCCAGCCGGCCGTAAATCAGGGCCGCCATTCCCGCCAGGGCGGGAAACAGGGAGAGTAGGGTCCAGGCATTGGGAGAGAAACCCAATGCCGCCAGCCCTTTCGCGAGCCGGTCGGTCTCTTCCGGCTTGAATCTGGCTTTGAGCATATCCCACCTAGAGGCCGGAGAGGAATATCTCCATCCGGTCCAGGGCCTCGATAAGCTCCTCGCGGGAGGTGGCATAGCTGCAGCGCAAGAAGCCCTCTCCGCTCTGACCGAAGACATTGCCCGGCACCACCGCCACCTTCTGCTCCTTGAGAAGCCTCTCCGCAAACTCCTCCGAGGAGAGGCCCCAGGATCTCACGGATGGGAAGGCATAAAAGGCCCCCTTGGGCTCGAAGCAGTCCAGGCCGATGCGATTTAGGCCGGAGACGAACATCCTGCGGCGCAGGTTGTACTCATGCCTCATATGCACCATCTCCTCATCCCCCTTCTGCATCGCCTCCAAAGCCGCCACCTGGGCCATGGTGGGAGCACAGAGCATGGTGTACTGATGGATCTTGGTCATGGCCCCCACCAGATCCGGGTCTCCCAGGGCGTAGCCTATGCGCCATCCGGTCATGGCATGGGACTTGGAGAGGCCGTTGAGGATGACCGTCCTCTCCTGCATGCCCTCCAGCTGGGCGAAGCTGGCGTGGCTGCCGGAGTAGGTCAGCTTAGCATAGACCTCATCGGAGACTACCAGGAGATCGTTCTCCACCACCACATCGGCCAGCTCCTCCAGATCGGATCGGGTCATGATCGCTCCGGTGGGATTGTTGGGGTAGCTGAGCAGCAGAACCCGGCTTTTGTTTGTCACCGCCGCGGACACATCCTCCGGACGGAGCCTGAACTCCTCCTCCAGCCGGGTGGGAACCGCCCTGGCCACACCACCGGACAGGACGATGTCCGGGGCGTAGGCCACATAGCATGGCTCGGGCACTATGGCCTCGTCTCCGGGATTGAGGGTGGCCCGGAAGGCCAGGTCGACCGCCTCACTCACCCCGGTGGTGATCAAAATCTGCTCCGAGGGATTATAGTCCAGTCCCAGATCAGAGCGCACCGAGTCGCAGATGACCTCTCGCAGCTCAGGCATGCCTTTGTTGGAGGTGTAATGGGTGTTTCCCGACTCCAGAGAGTATATGCAGGCCTCGCGCACATGCCAGGGGGTGACGAAATCAGGCTCGCCCACCCCCAGTGAGATGGCTCCCTCCATCTCGCTCACCAGGTCGAAGAACTTTCTGATGCCCGAGGGGGGCATGGCCTTCACTACCCGGTTCAGGTGGCCATCGGCGCTCCAGGGGACAATATTTTTCAGGCTCTGCTTCTGCTTCATGGGGTGATCACCAATCTCTGGGGTTTGGGCTTATCGGTGAGAAAAACGCCATGCTCCTTGTAGCTCTTGAGGATGAAGTGGGTGCAGGTGGACTGAACACCCTCCAGGGGCGCTATCTTCTCCGCCACAAAATAGGCGATATCCTTCATCGACTCGCCCCGCACAGTGACGGAAAGGTCGTGATCTCCGGAGATCAGACGCACCGACTCCACCTCAGAGAAGTTGGCGATCCTCTCCGCCACAGCGTCGTATCCCGTCTTGCGCTGCAGCGCCACCTTCAGCTCCAGGACGGCGAAGACATAGCTCTTGTCCAGCTTCTCCCAGTTGATCAGAGTGATGTACTTTCTTATGACGCCACTGTCCTCCAGCTCCTGGATCTCGGAGGCGACGGCAGCCTCGGGCCGGCCTATGAGAGCCGCAATCTCAGCAGGAGTTGCCTTGGCGTTTTCAGAAAGGATCTCCAAAATCTCGTTCATGAAATTCTGTATTAACCCTCTTCATTCAATTATAGGCTTTGCCCTTGCCAAGGTAATATGCATAATGATATACACTCGAAAGTTATTAATACTCTTATTACAACTGTATTAATATGAAGCAGATGAAATGTCCAAAATGCCATTATACCTGGGAGACGAGGGTGAGCAAGCCCAAGGCCTGTCCTAGATGCAAGACCAGGCTGGATATCAAGAAGACCAGGAGGACCTAAAGGCAATACTGGAGATTACAATCACTATCATCCCCTGAGAAGGCCATCTTATCGCCTCACCGGCTACATAGCCCTCCTCCTATTAGAGATAAGAGCTATCTCAGGGGATCTTCTACTGAGGCCTTCTGTTTTAAAGCATTTGGTCCTGGCTCAACTTCAGCGCTAAAGGGACAAAGATCTGATCGGCCCGATCCTTTACCGGAAAAGCCCCGGGCGTGATTCGAACACGCGACCTATTGATTACAAGTCAATCGCTCTGGACCGGCTGAGCTACCGAGGCGACTGGAGCGACTATTCCATATCTTTACTTAAAGGCTTTGCCCTTCTGCCGCCTTCCGGCATGAGGAGCCTCTCCCATCCTTTCAGCAGAGAATAGTTGGTGCCGGGATGACGAGAGTCGAATTCGAAGAGCTGCCTTCTGGCCTGCTCATGAAATTGATTTGGCAAGGATGGCGGGGTGCAGTCCGATCCCAGGTCCAGAATCAATCCATAAAGACGCACCTCTCTCTTGGGAATCCTTTGCAGGGGCCTGATCCAGTGCCGCCCCACCTCCGCCGTCTTTCTAGGGCATTCTCCCTGCAGATAGGCCAGGAATATCTCCAGGGCCACATCATCCAGGTCCTCCCCTGTGGCAATGATGCCTGCATCCTTTTCCCGGGCGACGGAAAGAAGCGCCTTCCTCTTCCGGAAGGACGGGCTGGTCGAGGATGCCTTCTCCTCCGGGGCAGGAGGCATCTTCCTGTGCTGCAGGGATATATCCAGCCGCTCTGCCATGCTGGCCGCTTCTTTATAGCTGTCCATTCCTTCATCAATGACCACCGCCTGAAGCTCGATGTCTCTGCGGCGATGAAATGTATTCCTGAGGATATAGGCCAGGGCGGAGCTGTTCCTTCCTCCGTCCAGCTCTATCATGATCCGCCTGGCGCCGGAGAAGAGGCCAGTCTGGCGCAGATACTCCCGGGCCTTGCGCTGTACATCCTCCTGAAAGTGCTCCCGGCAGAGATACATTCCTGAGTATCTCTGGTGGATCACTGCCCGGCGAGGGCATTTGTGGCAGCGGATGATATCATCTCCTATACTGTTGTATCCTTCTCTAGTCCATCAGGCGATCTTGAATCTCAGCAGAGCGGCCACGCCACCCAGAGAACGCAGGCGATCCCCGGGCTCAAATTCAGAGCTGAATATGACCACCCGTCCCCTGGCATCGGCCACCTCGCGCATGATCTCGTCCAGCGAGCCCCGCCGGGCCAACTCATCCAGGACCAGCAGGGTCTCAATGGCCCCGTAATTCCGAGCCGTCTCCACCTCTTTTCTGCCGTAGGCTGCCTTGCCGCCCGTGGCTATCTCCCGGAATAGCTCCTCAATGAGCTTGGCCTCCCTGGCGATGCGGCTGGACTCCAGGACGCTCTTGACCGCCCCGCGGCGAAGGACCTCCTGAAAGCCGGAGCGTCCTATGGAGGAGGTATCATCCATGGCTATCCTCCCGGCCAGATCGGGATTTGTGGAGTCGATCACCTTCTTGAGATCCTCCTTGGTGAAGCCCGGTCCGGCCAGAATCACATCTGCTCCCTCCTGGGCGGTCTGGCCTATGGCCGCGGCCACCTCCCTTAAAAAGCCGGGGCGGCTGTCCTCACCGCTTCCCTTGCCGCTGCCCTGCCTCAGCTCTGCCGCCATCTGTACTCCGAACTGGCGCAATATACCTATGGTTGCCTCTCCCTCCTCGATCAGGGCGATGACCACCTTGGGCCTCTGCGACTCGGCCACCGCCTCATCTATGCGCGCCAAGAGGTCCGGCCTCCAGTGATACTTGAGTATGGACAGGTCCGTTCCTACCTCTATGTTCAGGGTGTGGTACTGACCCACATCCATGCCCGATTTGATGGTGCCATGTACTCTCAGCCAGTTGGAGTACATATGAAACTCGACATCCTCTACTTTTACCCCCAGGCGGACCGTCTTTCTCTCCATCTTCTCCGGGCGCGCCTTGTCCGCAATGGCAGGAAGCTTTCTGTGGGTCAGGGCAAAGACCAGGTCGCCCCGTGATATCAGATGCTGCAGATGCCATAGATCATCCAGCGACTCGGGCAGCAAAGCTATCTCTCCCTCCTCGCCTCGCAAATCCTTTTTTAAGACGCGCATGATCTATCATCTAATCAAAAGGCTTAAATCATTGTGCATCTAGGGTGGTGGTCGAGCCGCCATATCTCAGTTGGTAGAGAGTCTGGCTGTTAATTGCCACCAAGCAGCAACCAGAATGTCACAGGTTCGAGCCCTGTTGGCGGCGCATTACTTTTGGGCCTGTAGCTTAGTCCGGTTAGAGCGCTCGGCTCATAACCGAGTGGCCGCCGGTTCAAATCCGGCCAGGCCCATGCTGGCAATATTGCTTCCTCAGAGTCTCTTCTGACCATGCTTCAAAATATTTCTAAAACTATTTATCAGCAGATTTGAATATTACAGGTACTTCTGGTGAGGGACATCGCCATGATGGCGGCAGTCATAATACTTCTGCTCAGGCTCAACTGGGACAGTGGATATGCTTATTCCAGCAGGCAGATCTGATCATCGTGCGCAATGGAGAAAGAGATCCTCCAGATGAATGGGAGGAGCCTATGAGTCAGTTTGTCAGAGCCATGGGAAAAAAGTAAACGAGACGGCGGCTCGATTATAGGCTGATTTCAGCTCAACGCCTTGGCTGCGCTCTTCCAGGCCAGGATCTTCTTCTCCGGCAGGCCTGTCTTGGAGGAGAGAGCCTTGGTCTTGGCCACCAACAGATCCTGAGAGGTCTTTATCCCTGCACTAGCCAGCTTCTCCAGGGTCTTTGGGCCGATTCCCGGAACCCTGACCAGCCCATCTCCCTTTGCTGCTGTCTCTTTGGTTGTCTTTTTCGCTGATTTGGCGGGAGGTTTTGCCTTCTTTCCCGCCTTTGCCTTTGCCTCTGGCTTCGCTGCCCCAGGCGTTTCTGCCTTCTCTTGGGCCTTCTTCGCCTGCCATTCCAGGAAATTGCAGTGAGGACAGCCCAGATCCCAGGGCCTCTTGCCCTTGTTTATAATGCGGATGTGATTCATGCCGTGCTTCTCGCAGGTTTTGTCGGTGACAACCACTGTCCCGAAGCGGGGAAGGGGCAAAGTGAACCTGCATTCCGGATAGCCGGAGCAGCCGATGAAGCGCGATCCCCGGTGGCCTCGCCTGATGATCAGCTCAGAGTGGCACTTCTCGCAGGTGCCCACGATCTTATCCGTCCTCAGGCCATCCTTGAGAGACACTCCTATGCCCTCCTGATTGGATGTCAGCTCATCGAAGACGGATGTGAGCATGACCCTGGACTTCTCTATGACCTGGTCCTCCTTGATCTTCTTCTCTGAGATCTCGGTCATATCTTTCTCCAGGGTCTGGGTCATCTCCGGCTTGGTGATGGTGGGAGCATACCTCTCCAATGTATCCACCACGGCATAGGCGGTATTGGTGGGACGCATGGGGTTGCCCTGCACATAGGCCCGGGCATAGAGCTTGCTGATTATGTCATGGCGGGTGGATTTGGTCCCCAGCCCCAGCTCGTCCATGAGCTTGATCAGTTTGCCCTGGCCGTAGCGGGCAGGCGGCTGGGTCTCCTTGGCCTCCACGCTGTGGCCCAGCACCCGCAGCCTCTCGCCTTTCTTGAGCTGGGGCAGTATATGCTCCTCTGCCTTGCTGTAAGGATAGTAGTATCTCCAGCCCGCCTCCACCAGTCGGGCTCCGCTGGCCCGGAATGGCTCGGGACCGATATCCAACTTTAGGCTGGTGGCATCCCAGATGCAGGCCTCCGCCAGGGTGGCGAAGAAGCGGCGCACCACCAGCTCATAGACCTTCCACTGGTCATCCTTCAGGCTTCCCCTCTCCAGTGCGGCGGTGGGATAGATAGGAGGATGGTCGGTGGTAGCTCTCTTTCCTCTGGTAGGCTGCATCTTGCCCTGGAGAAGCCGGGCTGCCTCCTCGGCGAAGGCCCCCGTCAAGAACAGCCGGGTCAGAGCGGCCAGATCTATGGAGGGGGGATAGACGGTATTGTCCGTCCTGGGATAGGAGATGAAGCCGTTGGTGTAGAGCCATTCCGCTATGCGCATGGCATTGGCGGCAGACAGGCCGATTCCGCTGGCGGCAGCTATGAAGCCGGTGGTGTCAAATGGGGCAGGAGGCCGATCTATGCGCTGCTTGGTCTCAATGGAGTTGATGATGCCCTCCGGTCCCAGGCGGGAGATTATTCCATCTACCTCGCCTTTCTCCCAGATGCGGCCCTTGGCATGCTGCACCCGCAGCTCCTTCTCCAGATCGGCGTATATCTCCCAATATGGATGGGGTACGAATGATTGGATCTCCTTCTCCCGGTCCACTATGAGGGCCAGGGTGGGGGACTGCACCCTTCCCACAGAGAGAAACTCCTTGCCCAGCCGCCCCGAGGTCAGAGATATATATCTGGTCAGAGCAGCCCCCCAGACCAGGTCTATGATCTGCCTGGCCTCACCCGATGCGGCCAGGTCATAGTCCACGGCTCCGGAATCCTGGAAGGCTTTAATGATCTCGTCCTTGACTATGGCGCTGTATCGGACCCGATCCGCTTTGATCTTGGGCTTGGCCTCCTCTACAATCTTCAAGGCCTCAACCCCTATCAGCTCACCCTCGCGATCATAGTCGGTGGCAATGGTGACCCGGTCCGCCTCCTTTCCCAGTTTATGCAGTGCAGATATGATCTTCTCCTGGATAGGACGAACCACGATCTCTGCTCGGATCAGATCCTTGCAGTCCACCTTCTGCCAGTTATTGTATCCCTGGGGATAGTCGATCCCAACTATATGGCCGGATAGACCGAGAACCACACGGTCATCGAACTGGAAGGCCTCCACTCCGGCTACCCTGAGAGATCTGGGCTTGCCTCCAGCCAGGATCTGGGCAATCCTCTTGGCAGCATCGTGCTTCTCCGCAATTATGAGATGCATTCTTCAGAGCCAAATATGGCAGTTAATTTAAGTTTTTCTGTAATAATGATACGGGGCAGGACGCAATCCAACATGATTATTTACTAATGTTAATTGAGCGGAATTTGATATGTTTATGGCAAAACGCTTAATGCAGTTCGCACATCCTGGGAGGATGGTCCGAAATTATTCTTTGCTCAGACACAACAGAAGAACATTTTTGTTTTAGTTATTCTGTAATGATTGATTATAATAAATATTGAT
>CALMJN010000306.1 GCA_937864385.1 uncultured Methanosarcinales archaeon
ATATTTGATTTGTGATATTCATTCTGACATGCTAATCTTAGTATTCATTACCAAAAAATATTTATACTAACAATACCTACATCAGCCTATATTAAAGGATGTATGGGGTGAGATTATTAAGACCATAGGAATTGCATTGGTATTGGCAGTAGCCATGTTGTCCGTCTCTGCTCTGGCAGGATGTGACGGTGAGAGCGTTCTCGCATCGGGAATATTCGAGACCGAGGAGTCTTCTATAAAGTTCCCTGCGGGTCAAGACACCAACATTGACTCTCTGGAGGTTGGCAACGATAAAGCTCTGGCTTATGGAAGCATCTTCATGAGGACACCCAAGGCCACAGCCGTCAACAATCTGGAGATCAAGAAGAATCAGGATTCAGGAAAGTGCCCCGATCAGTGCTGCATGAATACGCTTACTTCAACCGAGGGACCGAATACAGTAACAACCCAGGATTGCACAGATTGCTGCATCAAGGTGAATGTTGATCAGATCAAGGTCGGCAACAGAGATGCACTGGCCTTCGGATTTGCCGCGGCCGAGAACAACGTCAAGATCTGTGCCGATCAGATGTAAGATTCCCAGCGCTTGATCCAGGAGGAACAAATGAAGATGTCGAAGTTGCCCGCTAGCCTGGGGCTAGTGGGAATTATTTTTATATGCATCTATGCCGGTTCGGCATCATCCGTGCCCCAGTTGGATGTTAATGAGCAGCTAAATAAATTTAAAGATAATTCCATTTATTCCATGCGCCATGATAAAAGTCCCGAATGGGGCATGCTCCAGGCGGGAGGGGAGACTATATATTTCCCCTGGCACGGCTCATCCTTGCCCGGTCGGCCGGCTATTTCCAGGCCAACCTCCATGTCTCCGGCAAGAGAGGAGATAATCATGGATGCCAAAAACTCATCCGCCAGCTTGGATGATCTTCTGGTCATAAACTCTGTAAAAGAGAGGGATGTGATCGAGAGAAGTTCCCAGAATGGAGATCCTGAGGATGGGGGTCTATCAAACGCCCTCTCCATAGATGTGGGTGGTGGCGAGGGCCAGGGAGATGAAGCTTCCAATTATGAAGCTGAGACTATCAAAGCTGGCGGCCCAGATTTCCAGCGTGGCGATCTAAAGTATGCCGGCAATTATCTGACGGTTAATGTTCATGATATCAAAGTCATGGCTGTGAACAATATGCCTGATGGCAATGCCGTGGCCACATCAAATATAATCATAGAGCCGGTTCAGACTATCGTCGTGCCCTCTGAGGTCCACCAAAAGCTGTAGTGATGGCCTCGAATTCTTATATTTTAGTTTTTAATGAACATAGGTATTAATTTTTCCAGCTAATTTGCTATTGCTGCAAGCTGTCTCCTTGCATCTGATAAGACCGGCCATTTTCTTCCGCATATAGCTCCTTTTCTGCATGATCCCCCTCTCCTACTATTATGATTCAAGCATATCTTATGTAAAATTCTTTACCTTAAATATTCTCTTT
>CALMJN010000307.1 GCA_937864385.1 uncultured Methanosarcinales archaeon
TGATGTCCATGCCCGCCGATTCGGCGTAGCTGATGATCTCGCTGCCGGGATTGCCCTCAACCACCACGCTCTCAAAGGCCACCCCCTTCTCCTGGGCCAGGCTCTCCACCTGCTTGAGCGCTTCTTTGCCCTCCTTGAGCAGAAGCTCCCTGATGCTGAAGAGCAGCATGTCATCCGGCAGATGGCTGGTCTTGACCGTGTCCGCCACATATATGGCGGTCACCTTGCCGCCGGAGATCTTGCCCAGCTCCAGGGCCACCCCGGCTGCTCTGTATCCATGCTCCGATCCATCGGTTGCTACCAGAATCTTCTCAAACATGATTTACCTCTAAAGGATGGCCATGATATCAGAGCGTGAGGCCCTTCTCACAATGCTGGACAGTGGATCCGTCGATCCCCAAAGGTTGTCGGAATTTCCATCCAAGACCATCACCCTGCCCTCTTTTCCTTCCCGGATGGACCCCAATCTCCGATCTAGCCCTACTATTTTAGCCCCGTTTAGCGTGCACATCTTAAATACCTGTCTATCGTCATGCAGCAGGGCATTGGCGATAAGATGCATCTCTTCAAACATGTCCGGGGAGCTGAGCATGACGTTGTCCGTCCCTGCCGCCAGATTGATTCCAAGCCTGGCCATAGCCGCCACGGGGGGCAGGCCCACGCCGGTCATGAGGTTGGATCTGGGGCAGACCACTACGGATATGCCGCGGCTGGCCACCTGCCTCAGATCAGCATCCTCCGCCCGGTTCATGTGCACCAGAAAATCCGGCTGCAAGGCCAGAGCACTATGGATATCGTCTCGGCCGGCTTCGCCGGCATGAATTCCCACCGCCTGGCTTTTTTGGCGGGCTTGGGCCACGGCTGCGGCAATTGTCTCCGGGGAGTGATCTCTGCTGCTGCTGATTCCGAGACCCCAGCAGCTCTCCGGGATCCGCGTCTGGCTTGGACCCGGCCGGCCCAGGATGCGAGAGAGCAGGGGCATATCCACCAGAGCCTCCTGCAGCATAGCCACTCCCGCCGCTCCGCCCTCCCTAAAGTCGGCAAAGGCAATTGTCCCGCTGGAGAGCATAAGATGCAAGCTTCTTTTTATCCCCTCAATCAACATCTCTCGCGCTTTCCTCTCCAGCATCCTGGACTTATAGCCCCCCGGTCCGACCAGCTCCGAGAGCGACAGAAAGGGAGGATCCTTGAAGGCCGAGTCGCCCAGGTGAATATGGGCATTGATAAATCGTGGGCAGATTATGCCCTCCAGGTCCGCCTCTACGTGCTCCCGTCCGAACTCAGTTATGATCCCGTCTCGGATGGCGATGTACCCCTTCTCCGCCCGAAAATCCTCCCCATAAATGATTGTGCCCTGCAGGAGAACCTCGCGCCCTTCCGGCATAGCTTGGTCTTTAGACCGGCAATCTATTTAGCTTCTTGTCAGCTGAATACATCTGGCTATTAACACCCTGTAGCTGCTATTTCATAAAAAGAAGAGATGGGAGGATGAAGTCCTATGACCAGACCATTTGTATTCATCAACAGCGCCATGAGCGCCGACGGCAAGATCAGCACAATTGATCGCAAGCAGGTGAAGATCTCAGGCCGGGAGGACCTGGCCAGGGTGGATCGTCTCCGATCGGATAGCGATGCAGTCATGGTGGGAGTTGGCACGGTTCTGGCCGACGATCCGGGACTTGGGGTCAAGTCCGATCAGCTGCGCCGAGCCAGGCAAGAGAGGGGTCTTTCTGAGAGCCCATTGCGCATAGTGGCCGACAGTCGGGCCAGAACGCCGCCTAAGGCCAGGGTATTGGGGCCGGGATGCATCCTGGCTGTGGCCCGCTCCGCTCCGGCAGAGCGGCTGAAACTCCTCTCCCGGCATAGCGAGATCATCTGCTGCGGAGAAGACCGGGTGGATCTTAAAGAGCTCTTCTCACTTCTCCATGAGAGAGGAATTGAAAGGATCATGGTGGAAGGAGGAGCATCTCTGAACTGGTCTCTGGTCAGTCAGGGGCTGGTGGATGAGATCTATGTCTATATGGGGGCGATGCTCATAGGAGGAGAGAGAGCGCCCACCCTGCTGGACGGAGAAGGCTGCAGAAAGGATTTCCCAACCCTCCGCCTCGCCGCGGTAGAGCGGCTGGATGAGGGAGTGCTTCTCAAATGGACCCTCGCCGGCGAAGCACCCTGAAGAGCTTGCATTATCCGTCTCTTATCCTCAAAATGGCTTTTCCCTGTCTTTAACCACAAGCACCGGGATCTTGGAGCTTCTCACCACCTTGTCGGCAACGCTGCCCAAAAAGAATCTATCCAATCCGCTGGCCCCTATGCCGCCCATGACGATGAGGCCCGCCTTTTCCTCTTCCGCTATGCGGATGATGTCCTGGGCAGGATATCCTTCTGCAATCCTTCTGATGGCCGGAATGGCCGCTTTGTCTGCCATCTCCGCCACGCTCCTGGTTGCCGTCTCCCCCTGATCCTGCAGACTGCTTCTGATGCCTGCAATCATATCCTCAGATGACTTTGCAGTCAGGTCGCCCAGAGGAGCATACTCCTTGCCTATATCAACCACATATAGAGCGATGATGGTAGAGCCATAAAGCCTGGCCATCTCCACTGCCGCCTCTGCCGCCCTATGGCTGTGTTTGGAGCCGTCGGTTGCAATTAATATGCGCTCGAACATTTTCTGGTCCCCAAAGATATTATGCTGTTATGATATAATTATTTGATTGCCAAAAACATCATCAATAGCTGGAACTCGCAGGGAGAGGCGGTTCTCGTCGTCCTGGCCGAAAAATATTACGTCTAAATATAAAAAT
>CALMJN010000308.1 GCA_937864385.1 uncultured Methanosarcinales archaeon
TCTCCCGAAGCATAAAGGCCAGCTCACAGAGACAGGGAGCCAGCTCTCAGGCCAGCGCCAAGGGCTTTTATAACTCTACATCATCCCGGCAGGGAATGGGCGCGAGTTTAATCCAGTCGAGCATGTCCCTGAAAGGGGATTTCGATGTAGAGAGATCGTCCAGTATCCAGGATAGGGGATTTTAGGACAACTGCTCGAGCCTGTATTTTCAGCTGTTCCATTTCTATTTCTGCGATATTGCTTTCGCATTGCATACAAAGAGGTTAAGAACAACAGAATAAAGAGGTTCAATTCATTTCCTGTGGTATCAAGTCGCAGCTTGTAATCGACAGCTACGTCTTATTCTCTCATGAGAGGAGACTGTCTTCTGGTTAAGAAAGGCGATACGAAACCGGATTGAAACATATATATCCTATGAAGAATGAATTAGCTGGCTAGCAATCCGAAATGAAGTTTATCTAATTTATAATTATATCGAGGTAGATAGGGAAGGGATGTCTCAGATGCGATTAAGCTACTTAGATAAATTTCAGAAATTTATTATCGTAATATTAGCAATTCTAACGGGACTTGTGGTAATGCTAGCCACTCTAGAGCTGGTGTACGTAATAGCTTTAGACCTGTTATCCCCTCCGATAGTGCTCTTGGATTCTAAAGAGCTGCTTGATATATTCGGATATTTCTTATTGATCCTTATCGGCATTGAGCTCCTGGAGACATTCAGCATTTATCTTCATGAACGTGCTATCAATGTGCAGGTTGTTTTATTGGTTGCCATGATCGCACTGGCCAGGAAGGTGATAATTTTGGATGCCGAGGATATCCAAAGCCTGACTCTTTTTGCCATTGGATTTGTCATCCTTGCTCTTGCTGCTGGATATTATATGGTTAAAAAAAGTCAAGATGAATTAAGCTGCAAGCGATTATGATTTCAGAAGAATCATTGCAGGCCATTTCGCTGCTGATCGGAGAGAGCTTATCAACCAGTTAGAACAATAATTATGCTGATGAAACTAAAGGCCATTATTCGAGGCGACAAAGTCCACGAAGTAGGCTACAGGTTTTTCCTATTAAGCAAAGCCCTGGAATTGGGCTGCCAGGGATTCTTTGCCAGAAATCAGTCGGACGGCAGGATGCAGCTTGTTCTGGCACTTATAGAAGGCGACCAGCAGCAACTGGCAGAGTTCAGGGAGTATGTCCAGACAGTAAAGCCAGAAGGCTCGAATGTCGAAGACATCGCTTTTCAGGATTACAGCGGCTCAATCATCTCCATTGAAGTTTTCATGCGCTATTTCACTGTAGACCTGCTCAATAAAGGGATATCCGCCCTGCTGCGCCAGCAAGCAAGACGAAATGCCGGAGAAGCAGGACAGGATGCTGGAAAAGCAGGATGATAAAAGCAGGATGATGCCATTTCCAAGCTGGAAGAGGTCCGATAAGGCACCCTCCTGAAGATAAAGACCTCCCGGGAAGAGGTGATGGCCAAACTGGATGAGAATCGTGAGGCCAATGGCAGGCAAGTCGGCGGAGGAGTTCTACCAGAATCTGGAGCCCCTAAAAGAGGGGGATGAGCTGTTTTTCGGCAGGCAGTCTCACTCGCACTCCAGCCTCAGCCCCTGATTGTCCACTTTTGTCTCAATGGCTATCTCCAGTCCCATCTTCTTCAGGAGATCCGCCACCTCCTCGCCGCTTTTTTCGGTGACAATGGCAATGGAGGGGCCCACCGAGCTCATGCCCACAAACTCCAGGCCGCTCTCTCGCAAGAGGCTCATGTAGCGGTAGATCTCAAAGCCGTGGTGCTCCACCTCCGCCCTCTTCGATCCACGAAACTCAATCTCCCAGATGATATCCCCGATCTTGTGCAGGTCCGACCTCTCCAGGGCCGGGATCATGTCCATCAGCAGGAGGTAGGCTTTCAGCTCCCGGTCCTGATAATCCAGGTTTCTGGCCCGGTTCATGAGCAGGTCGAACTCAGAGCGGCCGGCGGATGAGACGGTCGTGGGCGGTATGGCCACGAATACATTCTTGCCTTCCGCAAAGCTGTGCCGGTAGACCAGCGAGAGCTCATCCCCGGTTATGGCCATGCCTCCATAAGATGCCGCCGCCGGGCCAACCCCGGTTTCAAAGCCGTTGACCACCCGTCCGTCATCCGTCTCCTCCACATAGTTGTGCCCTAGCAGGAGCCGGATCTGCTCGGCACTAAGAGGCCCGCCCAGGGCGGCATTCATGGCATGACCCAGGGCTAGCAGAACCGATCCGGTCGATCCCAGGCCCACATGCTTCTTCTCGTGATCCTTTACCGCGATCTCAAATCCGCCCTCATATCCCACCGTCCGGCAGAATACCGTGGCGAAATGGCGGATGATGGGCTCCCGAGAGTAGTCTATCTTGAGGCCCGCGGGGATGCACCTGACAGTAGCGCTGCAGTATATCTGCAGGGCGAATCCTACCCCACCCCCTCCGGGACGGTTGGGGGCAAAGCGGTTCATATCCAGCACAGTCAAGTGAATTCTTCCCGGCGCCGTGGCGGTGACCCTCGCGCGGCTCGGCGTGCGCTTGTGTTCTCCCTCAAAACCCA